>JAIBAV010000131.1 GCA_019695015.1 Chitinophagaceae bacterium | reverse complement strand
AAGTCGTAATCATTAAAAATAGTAAGATGATTAATTCCCTCTTTCAATAAATTATTATGTACTGTAAAAACTGCTTGTTGATTATTTATACTTTGTGTTTGGTTATATTGTATAGTGTTGTTGTTATGTATAACTAATTTAACTGCTTTATTATTCAAATAATTACTGGCAAATACAGTAATGGTTGTATGTGTTGAATTTCTGGTTACTTGCATTACATAACCATCATTTAAAATTTTGGGTAGGTTATAACTTAAAGTATCGTTGGTAGGGGTAAACACTAAAGCCTTATATGTATTAGTATTTACTGGTGTAAATAAAAACGATCCAATACCTAAATGGTTAGTATTAAACTCTTGTATGGTTTCGTTGTTTTGGTTTACTATTTTACCTTTTGTCATTACCCCAAAGCCATTGCTGTTTATAACTTTAAATGCAATTTTACTTTGTATGTTATTTACCAGGTTTCCCCCTTCAGGAAAAAATTGCACATCGTAACTAATTGCTTTTTTTGCTGTATCCATAGTATTTTTTTCAAAAGCATTAATTACAGATATGGTTTTTTCAAACATAATTTCTTCGTTATAATTTTTCATCCAATTGGTATATGCTCTAAAAATATAATTGCCTGTTGGTAAGGATAATGGTAAAACAAATTGTCCATTACCAGTGCCATCTGTTAAAGCAATTTTTGCTTGAAGTAAAGATTTGTTTTCAGTATTTAATAACTCTACATAGGCAATTTTACTAATGGTAGTAAATGTATTTTGAGAAGCAGATGTATTGTATATTTTAAACCAAATTATATCGCCAGATAAATAAAAATTTCTATCAGTATGTACAAATATTTTTTCTTGAAAATTATTTAAAACGTACTCATTAAATTTTAATGAAACATCTTTTCCATCATCAACCTGTGCAAATAGTTTAAAACTAAACGCTAAAAATAGTAATACCGAAAATGTAAGCTTTTGCATAATTAACTTTCTTAAAATATAATTTTTCTGCTTTAATGTTTTTACCAAAATGCTGGTTTAATTGTTGTGCCACCTAAAACTCTACAATCTGTACATTGTGTAGAGCCTGCTAAATAAGCTCCTTGCATATCTGGTGCAATGGGTATATATCTTTTATTGGTATAATACACTTTCATGCTGTCTTTATTATTTGCAACAACAGCAAATTCGCAAGTTGCAGGATATGGTTGCACAAAAGTTGGAACATTGGTATTTAAAATATAAATTCTTTTTTCTGCAGTTGTGGTTGCACTCACATATCCAATTATAGGTTCATTGGGGTTTGTAACGCAATGCAAATTGCCTAAAAGTTGTGTTGGTTGCACATCAAAAACAGAGCCTCCTAATTCGCTAGATTGTTTTAATTGTTGCCAATACTCAAAAGCCTCTTTGGTTAATGCTCTTTGTTTTACCAAAATGCTGTAGCGTTGATCAAACCTATTAGATCCTTTGCCTACAAATAAAATTTTTTCATTACTTATTACATCCGATGATAATTTTTCGGTTGTATTAATAAAAATTTGCGTTGGCAAAACCGTTCTCCAACATCTGTAAATTTGTTCTCCTGGTAATCTTGGTTCAATAATAGTATCTCCCAAATATTTATACTGCGATTCATAGTAAGCCCTATATTCCCAAACCTCTTCACAATCCCATTTATAATATTTTGTTTCATTAGCAGCATCGTGAGAGTTTACATAAAACTGAATACCATTTTTATCGTTATCAATTTTCCAAGTTACACTATCTATTGCAGGTGTTATTTTTCCTTTAATTAAATCCGATTGATAAACAACTGCTCCAGAAGTAGTAATTTTTAATCTATAAAACTCTGTTGGCAATAGGGTTGCACCATATACAACATATTGGCCATTGGCTCTTTCTTTAAATTGTGTTAGCACTGTTCCGTTGGAAGAAAGAATTGAAATATTAGCTCCTGCTTCTGGTTTAACAGATGAAACAGAACCTAATTTTTGAGTACGTGATAATTTAAAATAACTACTGTCTTTATTCACATCTATAAAACCTTCTACTACTAATATTTTATGGTCTGTAGTTACTTCTGGTGGTGTATAATTTTCTCTACAGCCAGTTATTATTGCTACTATAGTTACTAAATATATTATATGCCTTTTCATTATGTAAAGCCTTTATTTAAAATTTAAAATTGTACGTTATAAATGGAATTGCTGAACCAAAAATGGATAATTGATATCCTTTTATTTTTCCGTTTTCTGTTGCGAAATAAACAGAATATGGATTTTTTCTTGAAGTAATATTGTATATACCTAAGGACCATGAGCTGTGGGCTAATTTTTTAATTTTATGATTTCCCTCTATGTTCATAGAAAAATCTGCCCTAAAGAAATCCGGAATTCTGTATTGGTTTCTATCAGAATAATATACTCTATCTCCACCACCATAATTATAAATTGCAATGGGTAATGTTATTGGCCTACCTGTACTGTAAACGGTTGTTAACGATACATTAAACCTATGAGAGAACTTATAGTTGCCCACAAAATTTATGCTATGTGGCTTATCAAAGTTTGCAGGATAATAGCTGCCTTTATTTACTTTATAACTTGTTGTTGGCTCATCTGTTTGTAACATTGTTCTAGAGTATGTATAACTTAACCATCCATTTAATTTTCCTGAGTTTTTCTTTATCATAAACTCTACACCATAAGCTTTGCCTTTAGAGTTTAATACATCTGTTTCAATATGTTGGTTTAACAATAGCAATGCTCCGCTTTTATAATCAAGAAAATTTTGTAGCCATTTATAATATACTTCAACCGATACTTCAACATCTGATTTTGGAAATGATTTATAAAAACCCAAAGAAACCTGTTGGCCAATTTGTGGTTTTATATAAGTATCGCTTAGCTTCCAAATATCTGTTGGTGAAATAGCAGTTGTGTTAGATAACATGTGAATATATTGGCGTTGCGTACTAAAGCCAGCTTTTATAGAACTTGTTTCGTTAATGGTATATCGTGTAGAAAGTCTTACCTCAGGGCCCCAGTAGGTTTTTATTGGTTGGCCATTTTTATAGAAAATAGTATCTTGAATGTTTGCATCATCTCTTTCTAAACCATTATAATACTTATATACTTTTGAAGACCCAATAGCAGTAAATGCAGATACTCTAATACCCGCTTCTACTGCAAGCTTTGAGGATAGTTCCATTTTATCTCCTAAATAAATTGCATTCTCTATTCCTTTTTCTTGTTGAATATTTATTGCATTCACTAAAGACACTTTTCCACTTGGTGCATAGCTTCCTGGGTTTAATTTCATAAAATTACCATTATAGCCAAAGTTTATACGATGCACATTGCCATAAGATTTAGTAAAATCTGCCTTTAAGTAATATTGATTGATATTGAATTTTAATGTAAATGCCGAAAGAGGTTTTAAAGAACTTTCTATACCATAGTTATAATTATCATACCCAGCAGTTACATTGCTTATAAGGTTATTTTTAAAAATGTGTTTCCACTTTATATTTATATTGTTGTTTTTATAAGCATAACTTGTGTCTTTATCTAACCTAAAATTATCTTTACTGGTATAGCCTGTTATGTACAAAAAGTTTTTAGTGTTTATTTGTTGAGATAAGTGAATACTTAAATCATTAAATGCGGCTTTGCTATTTTTAAAACTTACATCTTTTAAATTTTTTAATATCCAATCGGAGTAGGTTGTTCTAAAGCCAATGATAAAAGAACCTTTATCTTTTTTTATTGGACCCTCAAACATTAAATGGCTTGTTAAAGGGCCAATGCCACCTGCTCCACCAAATTTCTTTTTATTTCCCTCTTGAACAGATACATCTAATACAGATGAAATTCTACCACCAAATTTTTCTGGAATACTTCCTTTGTATAATTCAACTCCTTTAACAACCGATGGGTTAAAAGCAGAAAAGAAACCGAAGAGATGAGAAGGATTGAAAATGGTTGCATCATTAAATAAAATTAAATTTTGATCAACCGATCCGCCTCTTACATTAAATCCTGTGCTTGCTTCGCCAACAGATGTTACACCAGGTAGTGTTAAAACCGCTCTTAGCACATCTGCTTCTCCAAATAAAACGGGTTGTTGTTTTAATTGTTTGATAGTAATTTTTTCAACCCCCATTTTGGGTGTTTTTACTCCAGTGTTTCTTTTTGTTGCAGTAACCACCACTCCTTTTAAGGCAGTAATATTTTCTTGCATTTCAATATTAATATTGCCTGATGATTGAACAAGGAGTTGTCTTACGGCATCTCTCATTCCTATACTAGATGCTGTAAGCATATTTCTGCCCTTGTTTAAGCTAATTGTAAATTTTCCTAAATAATCCGTTACAACATTTGTTTTACCTGCTGCAATAACAGCACCTACAATTGGTTCGTTATTTTTTCCATTTTTTACCTGGCCGGTTATTAATACTTTGCCACTTACTGCTGCATTTGGTTTGCCTATAACAATTAATTTATTTTGTATGGCTACATCATTGGTATTGGTTTCTTCTATAGAGTCTTCTATTACAGTAATTGTTTTTTCTTTTTTGTTTACTTGCTCGTTTGTTTTAAAAAACAATGTTCCTAAATTGGTTAATAATTGAACGTTTCTTGAAACAAATATTTTTTTATTATCTGCTATAGAAAAATATAATTCTGTATTTTCAAAAACAGTATTTAAAACAGTGGCAATAGTAGCATTTTGAACAGAGATAGTGATAAATACACTATCGGTATCTACTTTATTATAATAAAAAAAATAGTTTGTTTGTTTTTCAACGTTCTGTACAAATTCGGCAAAGCTGGCTCGTTTTAAATCTAACGTAATATTATTTTCGTTTTGTGCTTTTGCGTAACTAAATAAAATTATTAATGCCAAAAGGGTTAAAAGTCGTAAAGAAAATTTCATCTTATTAGTTGGTTATTTGCTCGTAATATTTTATTGATTCAACAATAAAAGCTTCTTTTTGTTTTCTAAAATTCAAATTCAAATTGCTCATATAATCTAATACCTGATTTTTTTTATCTCTAAATAAATCAAATAGTATTTGTCTGTTTTTTATTACAATTATATTATCCTGATTTTTTAAAAAATAAACGGCTTCTTCTTCTATATTTCTTTCCAGTTCGTTTTGTACTATAACTTCTTTTATTAATTTATTTCTTTTACAAAACACTGTATATTTTTGACTATGTAATATTTCATAAAACCCATCTGGTACTTTATTCTTATCGGGTGTTAAGTGCAAAAAACGTACTGATCCTATAGTAAAAGAATCAATTTTTTCTCTAATTATTTTTATTTGCACACCTTGGTTTACCCCATGTGTAATCAACTCTTCTACCATTAAATCTAACTTTAATGGCAGGTTTGGATAGATGTTTCCATCATAGCCCACATTTCCGTTTATAAATTCATTTTCATTCCAAAAAGCGTGGCCATTTATTTTTCCATAATTTCTAAAATACTCAATTCCTGTAAAAACATTTTGTTTATACTGAACGGTTTTATGGTAAATTGTTTGTAAATTATTAGAGGCCGATTGATTATTTAGCTCTTGTGTATTTTGGGCTTGAGCCATTAGAGTTTTTGTAGCCAATACTAACAAAAGAGAAAAAGAAAGTTTCATAAAAAGTGCTATAAAAAGTTGCCTGCTTATTTAGATTTTAAAAAATACCAGGCTTTGTTTTTTTGAATTTGGGCAATATACTAGATAAACAATAAATGGTACTGCTAATTAAAGAAATAATGATGAGTGGTATTGTTTTAAATAACTAATGGGCTTCTAACCAATTATTTCCTATGCCCAATTCTGCTTCTACAGGAACTTGGTTAGGTAATACCATTGCAGATTTCATGTTGTTTAATATTAATGGCTTTATTAGTTCTATTTCAGAGGATAATACATCAAAAACCAATTCATCGTGTACTTGTAATATCATTTTACTTTGTAGTTGTTCTTTTTGTAAAGCAGTATGTATTTTAATCATTGCCATTTTAATCATATCGGCTGCTGTGCCTTGTATTGGACTGTTAATAGCATTTCTTTCGGCAAAACCTCTTACAGTAAAATTAGATGAGTTTATATCTTTCAGCCAACGTTTTCTTCCCATAATGGTTTGTACAAATCCATTTTCTCTTGCAAAATTTATTGTATCGTCCATATATTTTTGAATGCCCGGAAATTCTCTTTTATAATTGTCAATTATTTCTTTTGCCTCTGTTCTGCTAATACCCAAATTATCTGCTAAGCCAAAAGCTCCTTGTCCATAAATAATTCCAAAATTTACACTCTTTGCTTTGTAACGCATTTCTTTGGTTACTTCATTTTCTGCCACATTATAAACCTTTGCAGCGGTTGCTGTATGTATATCTTTTCCTGCTCTAAAAGCTGCACACATATTTTCATCGTTACTTATGGCTGCAACAATTCTTAATTCTATTTGAGAGTAGTCTGCACTAATTAAAACTCTATTGGTATCTCTTGGTATAAATGCTTTTCTTATTTCTCTTCCTTTTGCTGTTCTTATAGGAATATTTTGAAGATTGGGGTTATTGCTTGCCAACCTGCCTGTAACAGCAACTGCTTGTCCATAAGTAGTATGCACTCTTCCTGTTTTTGAATTTATTATTTCTGGTAAAGCATCTACATAGGTTGATTTAAGCTTAGTTAATTCTCTATACACTAAAATATCTTCTGCAATAGAGTGGCCTTTTGCCGATAGTTTTTGTAAAATATCTTCGCCGGTTTGATACTGACCTGTTTTTGTTTTTTTTGCTGAGCTATCTAATTTTAATTTATCAAATAAAACTTCTCCTAATTGTTTGGGTGATGCTAAATTAAATCTAACTTCCGATTTTTTATATACCGCCTCTTCTGCTGCTTTTGCTTCTTTACTTAATTCTTTACTATATTCTTTTAAAAAGGCTTCATCTATTTTTATTCCCTCAAACTCCATTGCTGTAAGCACTTTAACTAATGGATTTTCTACTTCGTAAAAAACTTTTTCTACTTCTTTTTCTTTTAATAATGGTTCAATTTTTTGTTTTAATTGTAAGGTAATATCTGCATCTTCTGCTGCATATTCTTTTATTTTTTCTACTTCAATATCTCTCATATTGCCCTGCGTTTTTCCCTTCTTGCCAATCAAATCTTCTATAGGTATTGGTTGATATTGTAAAAACTGTTCACTTAAAATATCCATGCTTCTTTTGCCCTCTGGTTCTACTACATAATGTGCCAACATTGTATCAAACACATTGCCTTGTATTTGAATATTATACCATTTTAAAACTAATAAATCGTACTTAATATTTTGTCCTATCCAAACAATATTTGTGTTATTAAATAGCGGTATAAATTTTTCAAGAATTTGTTGTGCTTGTGTAAAGTTTTGAGATAATGGAATGTAAAATGCTTCGAGTGGTTTATATGAAAAACTTATGCCCACCAGTTCTGCATTATTTGCATCAATATTGGTTGTTTCTGTATCAAAACAAATTTCGGTTTGTTGTAGTAGTTGTTTAATAAGGTTATCTATTTTCTCCTCACTATCTATCAAAATATAATTGTGTGTTGTATTGTTTATATTTTTAAATGCTTTATTTTCTTCATCTACTGTTGTATTAATTAAATTAAACTCTTCTTGTTCTTTAGTTGTTTCTTTCTGTTTTTTTTCTGATTTAGGAGTTTTGCTTTCTACAATATTTCCAAACAAATCTGTTTGAACATTGTTTGAAGCAATAGTAAAATCTTCTCCTAATAATCTTTTTCCTAAAGTTCTAAATTCTAATTCTGCAAAAATTTCATTTAATGCTTCTTTATTCCATTCTTTTAATTTAAACTCTTCTTCATTAAAACTAACTGGCACATTAGTAATTATGGTTGCTAATTTTTTACTTAAAATAGCATCTGCTTTACCTGCTTTTACTTTTTCTCCTAATGCACCTTTAATATTTTCAGCATTGGCTAAAACGTTTTCTAAATTGTCATATTCTTTTAAAAGCTTTGCTGCAGTTTTTTCTCCAACACCTTTAATTCCTGGAATATTATCTACTGCATCTCCCATTAATCCTAAAATATCTATTACCTGATCTACTCTTTCTATATCCCATTTTTCACATACTTGTTTTGGACCTAAAATTTCAACATCATTACCTTGTGTGGCTGGTTTATAAATACTTATTCCATCTCTTACCAATTGCCCATAATCTTTATCTGGCGTAACCATAAAAACTTGGAAGCCTGCGTCGTGAGCCTCCCATGCCAAGGTACCAATTACATCATCTGCTTCGTATCCTTCTATGCCTATTACAGGTATATTAAACCCTTCAATTATCTTTTTTATATCTGGTACGGCTGCCAATAAATCTTCTGGCGTTTCTTGCCTGTTTGCCTTATAGTCGGCATATTCTGTTTCTCTTATTACCGAACCACCAACATCAAAACAAACAGCAATATGTGTTGGTTTTTGCTTATTTATTAATTCAACTAAAGTATTGGTAAAACCAAATTGGGCATTGGTATTTTTTCCGTTGCTTGTAATACGTGGATTACGAATTAAGGCATAGTATGCTCTAAAAATTAATGCATATGCATCTAATAAAAATAGCTTTTTTTCGGTCATTGGGTAAAAATATACATTATTTTTTGCACCCAAATGTTTATCTATTTTTTTCTTTTATATAGCTATAAAAAATTTCTTTGCTGATAATATTTGGTTACTAAAGAAAGTAGTTTTTCCTGGTCAAGATGTGTTGCAATGGCACCATTTACTTGTAAAATTTCGGCACTTAATGTGTGCGATATTTTTAAACAATCTTCATCATCTTTTCCTAAATATTTACCCATTAGCCAACCACTTAAACTGCCATCACCTGCTCCTGTTACATCTTTTATATCTGCATCATCTACAGGTGGTGCTTCTAAAGAATAAGTATTTTCTTTTGTAAAAAGCATAGAGCCTCTTTTTCCTCTATGTAGCCAAACTTTTTCTACCCCTCTGTTTAAAAGTTCTATAGCATTTTCTTCAAAAGTTGTTCCGCCGCCACTACACATAGCTGGTAATTCATCTTCATTAGGTGTTAGCATTTGAATACCTTTTAATTCCATTTTAGCAAACTTTTGTGCAGGTGGTACCGAAACAGGTTCAATTATAAATGGTATATTTTTTTTAAAACAGAAAAAAGCTAACCATGCCACAGTATCTGGATGAATATTGGCATCTGCAACTATACAAAATGCTGTAGATAATAAACTTTCGTGCTGTTGTAAATGCTGTGGTGTTATAGCATCTAATGATGTGTTGGTTAATAATGCAGTAAAAAGAGAACGATCGTAATTTAAAATACCTGTGTATTTACCTGTTAATGCCTGATTGGTTATGGCTGCATCTAATTTAATATTAACATAGCTACAAATTGTTTTAAGCCAATCTCCCTCTCCATCATTTCCAAATACACTTATAAGCTGTACAGGTACATTTAATAATGCTAATTGATGGGCAATATTACGTGCTACACCTCCTGCACTTCTATGTACAAAAGCATCGTTGGTGGTTGACATTAACATGGGTCTTGTGGCACTGTACAACTCATCTACCAATGCTGCACCAATACAAATTACAGGATTTTTCATAGCTGCAAATGTACTGTTTTGTGATGGCTGTTTTTTATTTTTATGAAATAAAAAAAAATTACCTTTTTCAATTCTTTTTTGTAACTTTTTGGTTAGATGATTACTCTACTTATTTAGTATTTATTAAAATGGAAGAATTAATTAAATTATCAGATATTGAAATTATTGATAGCATCTTAAATGGCAATAAACATTTATTCGAAATAATTGTTAGGCGTTATAACCCTTATTTGTATAAAATTGGTAGAAGTTATAATTATACCCATGAAGATACTCAAGATTTAATGCAAGAAAGTTTTATAGATGCTTATAAAAACTTACAACAGTTTTCTGGCAAGTCTAGCTTTAAGTCTTGGTTAATTAAAATTATGCTCCATAATTGTTTTCATAAAAAAGGAAAATTAAATTTTAAAAAAAGTAGTATGAAAGAAATTAATGAAAACGATAAACCCATTTTTAATATGGAAACTAAAAAATTAAATTATGAAAATAAAGAGTTAAGTCATATTCTAGAAAATGCATTAACTAATTTACCACTACATTATAGAATGGTTTTTTCTTTAAGAGAAATAAATGGTTTTAATATTAACGAAACTGCCGATATTTTAAATATTTCTGAAACAAATGTAAAAGTGAGGCTAAATAGGGCAAAATCTATGTTAAGGTCGCAGGTAGAAAAGGTTTACAGTAAAGCCGAACTTTTTGAATTTAATTTAATTTATTGTAATGCTATTGTGAATAGAGTAATGAGTAAAATAAACAATTTAAAATAACAAAGCATGGCACAAATTTGTAAAATTATTTCTTTAGAACTCCTCACACAGGATGTTCTGAAACTTATAGTTGAAAAACCTGAAAATTTACATTTTAACCCAGGTCAGGCTGTTGATGTTTCTATAAATAAACCAAATTGGAAAGATAAAATTAGAGCTTTTACTTTTACGTCTTTACCTACAGATAATTTTGTTGAATTTATTATAAAAACATACCCACAACATAATGGTGTTACAAACGAACTTTTATTTTTAAGTGTAGGCGATGAATTAATTATTGGTGATGTTTTTGGCGATATTTCTTATAAAGGCAATGGTGTTTTTATTGCTGGTGGTGCTGGTATTACTCCTTTTTTGAGTATTTTAAAACACTTACAGCAACAAAATAAAATTGCTAATAATATTTTATTGTTTGCAAATAAAACAAAGGCAGATATTATTTTAGAACCTTTCTTTAAAAATTTATTAAAAGAAAACTTTGTCAATATTTTATCCGATGAAAAATTAGATAATTATGAACATGGTTTTATTAATAAAACCATGTTAGAAAAATATACTGCTTCAAATAATATTTTTTATTTGTGTGGCCCTCCGCCAATGATGCAAGCTGTAGAAGGTTTTTTAATTAAACTAAATATTAATCCAGAAAATATAATTAAAGAATCTTTTTAATTAATTATTTTATTAAACCTGCTGCTTTACTAATTTCCATCATTCTATCTAAAGATTTTAATGCTTGTAACCTTAATTTTTCATCAATAGTTATTTCTGGGGTTTCATATTGCATACATAAATACAACTTTTCTAATGTATTTAGCTTCATATAAGGACAATCGTTACAAGCACAAGAATTATTTGGTGGTGCTGGTATAAATGTTTTTTGTGGGCTATTTTGTTGCATTTGATATAAAATTCCAGCTTCTGTTGCAACAATAAATTCTGTTGCTTCATTTTTTTCGGTATAGCTTAATAATTGAGATGTACTACCAATAAAATCAGCAACATTTAAAACTGCTTCTTCACATTCTGGATGGGCTATAAATTTGGCTTTTGGATGACGAATTTTAAGTTTGGTTATTTTTTCTAAGCTAAATATTTCGTGTACTATGCAAGACCCATTCCATAAAACCATATTTCTGCCGGTCTTTTTGTTTAAAAAAGCACCTAAATTTCTATCTGGTGCAAAAATTATTGGCTGCTCTTTTGGAATACTTTCTATAATTTTTTCTGCATTACTCGAGGTACAAATTATATCACTTAAAGCTTTTATTTCGGCACTACAATTTACATAAGTTACTACTATATGGTCTGGGTGTTTGTCTTTAAAACTTTTAAATAATTTTGGTGGTGCACTATCTGCTAAAGAACAGCCTGCATTTAAATCGGGTAACAATACTTTTTTACTTGGACTTAAAATTTTAGCTGTTTCTGCCATAAAATGTACACCAGCAAAAACAATAATATCTGCATTAGTTTGTGCTGCCTGTTGTGCAAGCCCTAAACTATCGCCAATATAATCTGCAACATCTTGTATATCTGGTTCTTGATAATAGTGTGCTAATAAAACTATATTTTTTTCTTTTTTTAATTTTTCTATCTCTGCAAATAAATCTAAAGTTGGCGAAACTTCAATATCTAAAAATCCTTTTTCGGCAACTTGTTCTTTTGCTATGTTAATATTCATTGTAATAATATTTAATAGTATATATTTATATAAACAACTATTACTATTATAGCTGTTAATATTGGGATAAGTTTTTTATTAACAAGTAGCAAAGTTAACTAATAGATTGGTTATACACTATTACTAACCTTATATTAACAATGTAAAATATAATAGTGCTAAGCCTTTTTGTATTTTTTATACAGTACTTAATAAAAATTATTCTATTATTCACAATCTCAAATAAACCATTTATTAACTGTTAAATAAGATAGAGTAAAAAGTTAAAACAAAACATGTTTTCCTATAATCTTAAAACTTTCTTGTATTTATTCTAATTCTTTCAACAGTGTTTTTAATTTTTTTTATTAAATATTCACACCAAATTCAATTTACCAACAAACTTATCTTAATAAATATTTTAAGCATTTTCTTCTCAATTTTTATCTAAACTAAAAGCTATTTTATTTAAAATTTATAAATCAAGCCAAATAAAGGTTTTGATTGTTTATCCACAATTTGTTCAATAAGTATATTCCCCTATTTTTGCGTTCCTTAAAATTTTATATACTAATTATGTCTATTATTCAAAATATCAGAGAAAAAGGTGCTTGGTTAACTTTTGGCTTTATTGCAGTAGCTCTTATTGCATTTATATTAATGGATGGTGTGGGAAGAGGTGGAGCTGGTATGACAGCAACATCAACAATAGGTAAGGTTAATGGAACTGCTATTGAGTTAGGTGATTTTGATCAGAAGTTAAATATGTATTCACAAGGTGGGCAAGATAGAAACTCTATTTTACCTCAATTATGGAATATGGAAGTAGAAAGAATTTTGTTAGAACAAGAATGTGAAAAATTAGGTATAACCGTTACTGGTAAAGAAGTTGGAGAAATTTTATTTGGTGAAAACTCTCCATTAAAAAGAGAAAAACAATTTGTAGATGATAATGGAAACTTTAAAGCAGAAGAAGCACGCCAGGCATTTGCTCAATTAAAAAACTCTAAGAATAATGATAATTTGCAAGGCGTTATTCAAACCTATGTAGAGCCAATTAAACAACAAGCTTTAAAAGCAAAGTACGATGCTATATTACAACAAAGTGTATATGTGCCAACATGGTTAGTAGAAAAAACAAAGGCAGATAACAGCGGTTTAGCAAAAATTAATTATGTTTTTGTACCATATACTAGTATTTCTGATAGTACAGTTAAAGATATTTCAGATAATGAAATTGCAGCTTATATTAAAAAACACCCAGCAGGGTTTGAACAAAAAGAAGAAGGAAGAAGTTTTTCTTATGTAGTATTTAGTACAGCCCCATCTGCTATAGATTCTTTAAACACATTAAATAATATATTAAGCTTAAAACCAGAATTTGCAAAAGAAGAGAATGCAGAAGCTTATTTAGGAAGAATTGGTACAGAAATTCCTTATTTAAATGCCTTTTTACCTAAAAAAGATATGAAGATGCCAAATGCTGATAGTATAAAAGCGTTAGCAGATGGTAGTACGTTTGGGCCATATTTAGATGGAGGAAACTTGGTAATTGCTAAAATGATAGGCAAAAGAAATTTACCAGATAGTGTAAAAGTTAGACATATTTTAGTTAAAACAGAAGATAGAAGAAACCCCGTTTTAGAAGATAGTATTGCTAAAAAAAGAATTGATAGTGTAGAAGCTTTAGTAAAGTCAGGAGCAGATTTTAATCAGTTAGTTCAAAAATATAGCGATGATGGTGGAAGTAAAGCAACAAAAGGAGAATACGATTTTGCTTTACAACAATTTTCTGGTATAAGCAAAGAGTTTGCAGAAACAATATTTTATGGTAAGGCTGGCGATAAAAAAATAGTAAAAGTAGAAAATGATGCATACTCTGGCTACCATTATATAGAGGTGATAAGCCAAAAGAATTTTAGCGATGCAGTTAAAGTTGCATATTTAGCAAAACCAATCTTAGCAAGCAACGAAACCATGAATGCAGCCAATTCTGCTGCATTACAATTTGCTGCAAAAATTAAAAATAAAAAACAGTTTGAAGAAGAAGCATTAAAGCTAAATAAATCAGTTATGATTGCTCAGGATGTAAAAGAAAACGATTTTACAATTCCTAATTTTCAACAGGCATCTGTTAGAAATTTAGTTAGATGGTTATATGAAAAGAAAGTAGATGCAGTAAGTGAACCAATGGAAATTGGCGAAAACTTTGTAGTATCTATTTTAACAGGAGTTAATAAAGTAGGCTTAAAATCTGTAGCATCTGCAAGGCCAATGGTAGAACCATTTGTACGAAACGAGAAAAAAGCAAAACTAATTATTGAGTCTAAATTTAAGGGCTCAACCTTAGAAGAGTATGCAAGCTCATCTGGTACATCTATTCAATCATCAGATAGTGTTTATTTTTCTAACCCTGTAATTGCAAACATGGGGTACGATTTAAAAGTTACTGGCTCTTCATTTAATAAAGATATGGTTGGTAAAGTAACACCACCAATGGCAAGTAATGCAGGTGTGGTTGCTGTAAAAGTTATTACAATTGGTACTATACCGCCAGTACAAGATGATGCAGCTATTAAACAAAATATTTTAGGACAAATGCGTAATGCTGCTTTTAGAAGTGCCCAAGCTTTACGCAATGCAGCTACTATAAAAGATTATAGGTTTAAAGTATATTAATTATAGAATATTTTATATAAGGGAGCTAATATTTAGCTCCTTTTTTTTATTCTTTGGAATATCCCCTTTATTACCGAAGTTAAAATTAATCTACTACTGAGTTTTTATTGAATTATTCTTTAAAAGCCTGTCAATACAAATAAAATGAAACTAAATATGCTTTGTCATTCCGAGCTTGCGAGGAATCTCTTTGTTCTTTGGTGCTGCTTTTCAGTAGATCCTTCGCTTCGCTCAGGATGACAAAAAAAGGATAAGATGAAATAAAATGGGGCTCAGTATGAAATGTAGTCAATGAAAATAAAACAAAAAAGCATTGTCATTCCGAGTTTAGGAGGAATCTATCTGTTTTTGTTGTCATGTTGAACGTAAGTGAAACATCTGTTTGAACCATTGTGCTACTGGAGATCCTTCGCTACGCTCAGGATGACAAAAAAGGCAAAACGATGACATGCTGTAAGCGAAGTGAAACAAAATAAGATTTGTCATTCCGAGCCTGCGAGGAATCTATGCATTTTGTCAATCCGAGTTTACGAGGAATCTCTCTGTTCTTTGTTGCTGTTATTCAGCAGATCCTTCGCTACGCTTAGGATGACAAAAAAGGATAAGATGAATTAAAAGGAGGCTCAGGATTGACATAAAAAAGTTTCTATAATCTTTTCAGCTTCTTTACAAGCAGTTTCTAAATTATCATTTACAATTATTTTATCAAAAGAATGACAAAAAGAAATTTCATAAGCAGCTTTATTAATTCTGGTTTGTATCGTTTCTTCTGTCTCAGTTCCTCTGCTTTCTAATCTTTCTTTTAATATAGCAATACTTGGTGGTTGTATAAATAACGAAAGGGTTTTGTTTAAATAAGCCTGTTGTATATGAATGGCACCTTTTACATCAATATCTAAAACGGGTATTTTATTTGCCTTCCAAATATTTTCTAATTCAGATTTTAGGGTACCATAATATTTGCCCTCATACACCATCTCCCATTCGGCAAAAGCATTGTTTTTAATTTTATTTTTAAAATCCTCGGTAGAAATAAAGTAATAATCTTTTCCATCAACTTCTCCCTTTCTGGGTAGTCTTGTTGCTGCAGAAATAGAAAAACTAAGGTTGCTATATTTATTTAATAAATATTTTGTGATAGATGTTTTACCAGCACCAGATGGTGCAGTTATAATTATTATTTTTTCCGAAATCATTCGCAAAGAAACAAAGCATTTT
>JAIBAV010000036.1 GCA_019695015.1 Chitinophagaceae bacterium | reverse complement strand
CATTATCTCGGTCGAATTGTTCGTTTTCTGTTATATTACCTTTGTAATTGGGCGAATTAAAAGAAGGTGAGCCTGTCCATGTATAAACATAACCTTCCCATGAACCATTGCCATAACTAACTTCATCTCCACCGGGCATACATAATGTGGTAAACGTTGCTTTAATGCTATTGTTACTATATCCGGCACCACTGTTGGTACAGTTCTGTCTTACATATACATCATAAGTGGTACTGCCTGTTAAGCCAATTAAGGCAATTGGAGAAGCTGAACCTGTAACAACTGTGCCTCCTACACCTGCTGTAGAATCAGTGCCTGGTGTAAAACCTGCTGCTCCGTACTCTACTATAAATGCAGTACCAGCACTTGTAAAAGTTGCTGATGCTGAGGTTGCTGTTATTGCACCTATGCTTAAGGCTGTTGGGGTTGTACATGTTGTTATAAATGTAAGTTGAATTGCAGGCCTATAATTGTAAGTATCAAATGGTAAGTATTGGCAGGAAGTATTTTCACTTCTATGTCCTTTTGTGTATGGATATAAAGCAACGGTATTGTTATAGGCTAATATACTTGAACCAGAACAAATATCAATACCAATATTATCGTAGCCATTCCAAATAAAATGGTTATCTAAATTTAAAGAAGTATCCCATGTTGCGTCGGATGGATTTCGAATTGGTGTATAATCTGCGGGGTTTCTTACTGTAGTTAAAGGTACAGAAAGAGGAGAGGAAAAATTTGTTGCTGTGGTATGCCCCATTCTAATAGTATAGTCTTTAATAGGTACATTACTTGAAGAAGTTATAAAGAAAGCAATATCTGTAATTTCGCTATTAGCAACCATACCAGCAGCAGATAATTCGGCGGCTGTATATATTGTTTGAAATCTAGCATAACTATTATAAGACAAAGGACCTGTTCCTGCAACTTGAGATCCTTGATTTCCTATAATAACAGTAGTTTGTGCATTTATGCTACTAAAACTTGTAACTAATAAGGTAAAAAGTAGTAAAAACTTTTTCATAATAAATAAGTTTAAAATTTTGACTCAGAATTTAATTTTTAAAATACAGCAACCATCTAGTATTTTTTGCTTTTATTATTAATAACAAAAAATATTTATAAAACCAGATTAAAAGAATTTTGCAATTGTAACGTAAAATAAAGATAAAATTATCTTTAAAATTATTTTGACTATTGAATTTAGATAAATTATCCAGTTAGTTTATATTTTTACCTTTTATGGGTATTAATTTTTTAGTGAATTAACCATTGACTATTGTTATTAATATTATTTTGTATTGATATTCAATAATATACAAATAAATATAGTAATTAATAAAATTATTTGATGATTGTAGTGTTTTTTAAAAAAATGTCTTTCTTTAATGTTGGCTAATACTACTTTAGAGAATCAATATGTAAAAGTTAGAGAAGTGAATACGAATTAGTTTTCTTAAAATATATTTAAAGAGAATGTAGGTTATTAAGTATAAGTGTATTTTTTATAAAAGAAGCGAAATGGGACTAAGTTTCTACAACAACTGTTTTACTTACATAATCGTGAAGGGTTTTATCAATAAAAGGAATAAAAAATACATCAATAATAGTTAGCCTTATAAAACTTCTTAAAACTATGGCAAAAAAAGAAGGCTTATTGCCAGATAGATTAACTACTTTAGTTTGAGTAAACCATTTGCCTGGTGTTTTTGCAAAAAATGTTTCGAATAGTAAACAGTAGAAGAACATTGTACCAAAGAAAAACCATCCAAAATTTATATAGGTTATTTTGTAGTAAAACACATACCATTTATGAATTTTAAAAGCTACATAAGCAAGTAAAAATATAAGGATAATATCTACCAAAAAGTTTAGGATACGAGTACCAATGCCAACACTATTCAATTTCATCATTTGGTATAAATTAAAAACATTTTTTAAATTATAATTTAGTTACATAGAGTAGTAATAAATATTTATTTTTGAAAAGCATTTTTACCGCATTGCAACCATTTTAAATATTCATTATAGCTTGGTGTATAGCCAATAGGATTATTCAACAATTTTTCCTCAGTATCTAATATAACATATAAAGGTTGGGTTGTTTGCCCAAAATTTTCGGTTTGAAAGGTTGACCATTTATCTCCAACTGTAACAATATCCTTCTCAAAACCACTTTTGGTTTTATAAGTAAATCGGTCGGCAACAGGTAGTTTTTCTTTATCATCAACATATAAAGAAAGTAAAATAAAATGGTCTGTAATAAATTGTTTAACTTCTGGAACTGTCCAAATATTTTCTTCCATTTTTCTACAATTCACACAAGCCCAACCAGTAAAATCAATTAGCAAAGGCTTATTTTGTTCTTTAGCCATTTGTAGTGCCTTTAAATAGTTGTTAGAAATGTTAGCTTCTAAGCCTTTATGGTGTGCACTTTCTTTGCCATAAATACTATAATTTTTTGGAGGAGGAAAGCCACTTAAAAGTTTAAGGTTGGCATGCTTGGTGTTAGTTAAACCAGGTATTAAATAAATGGTAAATGCCAAAGCTATTAAACCAAATATTTTACGACCCACACTTATTTTAGCTGTTCTGTCGTCGTGTGGTAATCTTAAGAATCCAAATAAATATAAAACTAATCCAATACTTATCAATATCCACAAGCCAATAAAAACTTCTCGTTTTAATAAGCCCCAATGCATAACAGTATCTGCATTAGATAAAAATTTAATTGCAAAAGCTAACTCGGCAAAAGCTAAAACTTTTTTTACAGTATCTAACCAACCACCACTCTTTGGAAGAGATTTTAGCCAATTGGGAAAAACTGCAAATAACGCAAAAGGCAATGCCAATGCAATACCAAAACCTGCTAAACCTGCTGTAAGCTCCATTGCCCCACCACTTGCTGTACCTACCAATAATGAACCTAAAATTGGGCCAGTGCAAGAAAATGAAACAATAGTTAAAGTTAATGCCATAAAGAAAATTCCACCTATACTGCCTAAACTTCCTTTACTATCTGCTTTACCTGCAATACTAGATGGTAAGGATATTTCGAAAAAACCAAAAAATGAAATGGCAAAAAATATAAAGATGGCAAAGAATACAATATTCAACCATGCATTGGTAGAAATATTATTTAATATTTCTGGCTGTATATTACTAATTAAATGAAAAGGAATACTTGCAGCTATATAGATTAAAAAAATAAAAACACCATATAAAGTACCATTTTTTACAGCCTCTTTATGGTTTGCAGATCTTTTGGTGAAGAAGGATACTGTAACAGGTATCATAGGAAAAACGCATGGTGTAAGTAAGGCAATTAAACCACCCAAAATACCTAAAAAAAATACTTTTAAAATACTAGAATTTTTTACTTCTTCCACATGGCCACATTGAGCTGCTGGTTTATTCAAATCAACAGATTTTAATAATATTTTTTGTGCATCTGTATTAGCAGCTACACCACCTTCTAGGCTTACTTCATAAACAAAAGAGGTAGGTACAAATTCATCTCCTTTAGCAATAAATGCCTCCACAGTACCTTTTAATTTATTAGGTATAAGGCCATTTATTTTTACATTTTGAGTAACTGTAATTTCTCCTGTATAAACGTTTAAGTTTTGGTTTTCAAAAATGGCATCTTTAATAACTGTGGGCGAAGTATTAAATTTAGGTTCTCCTATTAATTCATCATTTTCAAAATCAGCAGTAATAAATTGTACACTGGTTAGTTCTTCAATGGTTTCATTTTTGCCATATAAATGCCATGCTGCAGGTATAGTTGTACTTGCTGTAATGGTAAAAGTAGCGGTATCAATTTTTTTATAACTTACTTTCCAAACTAAAGGATTTTCACTTTGTGCAAATACAAAATAACTGCTAACACATAAAAACAAAAACAGAATAACTTTCTTCATGTACTGGTGTTTTAAAAAGGTAGTAAAAAACTGAAGTAATCATTAAATTTTTACTTCAAAGTTTTCTTTTTTAGGAGGCAAACACATTTCATCATCGCAAACCATATACTCTACAGTACCATAAATAGATGTTTTAATTCCGTTTTTAATTTTAAAATTTTGAATAAACTGTACCTGATTGCTATAATACATTACATTAACTCCAAAGGTTTTATCAAATGTTTTTTCTACTTTACCTTTTTCTAATACCTTACCTGTTTTTTTTGCAAGAGGGTTTAACTTAAAAGCAATATTGGTAGGTACTGGGCCGCCTTTATCTGTATTTTGAGAATATATATGCCAGCCTTTTTCAATTGTAGCCAATGCAATAATATCCACAGTTCCATCTGTTTTTTTCACTGCTTTGTAAGAAAAACTTACAGGATTTTTTGCTTTTTGTGCCTGTACAGAAAATGTAAAAATTACACCTGCTAATACTAAAATTAAATTCTTCATGTTTGGGTTTAAATTTATAATTAATTAAGTCCTAAAATTTCAAATACTTTTATTCCATCGGTGTTTTGTAGTTGGTAGTTTGTAGCTCTTTCAGGATGAGGCATCATTCCAAAAACATTGCCAAAGTTATTACTTATACCAGCAATATTTCTTAAAGTTCCGTTAGGATTATATTGTTGTTCTATTTCACCAACTTCATTACAATAACTAAAAATAATTTGGTTGTTTTTTTCTAAACTATCTAAAGTGTCATTATCAGCATAAAATCTTCCCTCGCCATGTGCAATAGGTATTTTTAAAGCTCCTGAATTTTTATTTTTGATAAATACATTATTGCAAATAAATTTTTGATTTTTATTTTGTAATAAAACGCCTGGCAGTAAACCACTTTCGCATAAAATTTGAAAGCCATTACATACTCCTAAAACCTTTCCACCTTTATTGGCAAATTCAATAACACTTTGCATCATTGGGCTAAACCTTGCAATAGCTCCACAGCGTAAATAATCGCCATAAGAAAAGCCACCTGGTAAAACAATACAATCGTTAGTAGAAAACATACTTAAATCTTTATCTTTATGCCAAAGCATAATTACTTCTTTGTTTAAATCGTTTTCTAAAGTATACTGCATATCTCTATCGCAGTTAGAGCCTGGAAAAATAACAACTCCAAATTTCATAATTTGTATAAATTGGTGGCAAAGGTACTTGCATTAACTGTATTAAATATTTGATTTACGAAAACAATTATACACTTTTTAATTTCTTTAATAAATACACAGCTATAACAAAAGAAAATAAGCAACGCTTAATATATTTTTATACTTTTGTTTTTAATAATTTCACACAACTGTTTTTAAGTGGTGTTATATGGAAAAATAGTTTAAAAAATAAATAAATATTTTTCTTAAATATGACTTAAGTCATACCTTAAAATAACATACACAATTTACTTTTGCATAAAATTTTAAATCATTGAAAATTATGAGAAAAAAATCGTTAATGATGCTACTTTTAGTAATGCCTTTATTCTATGTTGCATGTAGTGGAGGTAAAACCGAAAATAATGCATCTACAGAGCCTACTGAAGGCCCTACTACAACTACAGAAACTGCTGATGCTTCTAGCTATGATCCTAAACGTGGTGAAGGGAAGTATGATGAAAAGAATGTAGATGTTACCAAGTTTGATGCTGCTTTAGCAGGACAAGGTAAAAAAGTGGCAGAAACTAAATGTTTATCTTGTCATAAAATGACCGATGAAAAATTAGTTGGCCCAGGTTGGAAAGGTGTAACACAAAGAAGATTACCACATTGGATTATGAACTTTATTACCAACCCAGACCCAATGATTGATAAAGACCCAGAAGTACAAGCACAACTTGAATTGTGTTTAGTACGTATGCCTAATCAAAATTTAGCTGAAAATGAAGCTAGAGAAATATTAGAGTATATGCGTCAAAATGATGGTGCTAAATAAATAATATTTAGATAGCTCATTTTATACAACCAATTTTCAAATTCTTAAATCCTTAAAAAATAAATTATGATAACAAAAAAAATAGCTGTTGGCTTACTTGCTGTAGCTGCTGTTTATTTTACTTCGTGTAAACCAAAAGGCTCTAGTAGTGCAGTAAGTGGCGATGCTGCTTCTAAAACTTATGTAGCACCAGGTAAATACGATGAATTTTATAACTTCGTATCTGGTGGCTTTAGTGGCCAATTAAGTGTTTATGGCTTACCAAGTGGTCGTTTATTACGTGTAATTCCTGTATTCTCTGTTGATCCTGAAAAAGGCTGGGGATATAGCGAAGAAACTAAGCCAATGTTAAATACTTCTCATGGTTTTGTACCTTGGGATGATTTACACCACGTTGAAATGTCTATGACAGATGCAATGCCTAATGGTAAATGGGTATTTGTAAATGGTAATAACACCCCTCGTTTAGCAAGAGTAGATTTAAAAACTTTCCGTACTGCCGAAATTATAGAATTACCTAATAGTGGTGGTAATCACAGTTCGCCATTTGGTACTGAAAATTCTGAATATATTGTTGCTGGTACACGTTTTAGTGTTCCTGCAGATACAGATAACGGTGATGTGCCAATTAATACTTACAAGCAAAATTTTAAAGGTCACATTAGCTTTGTAAGTGTTAATAAAGATAATGGCGAAATGAATATTGCTTTCCAATTAAAAACACCAGGTGTAAACTTTGACCTTGCACGTACAGGTAAAGGTAAATCTAGTGGTTGGTTCTTCTTCAGTACTTACAATACAGAGCAAGCTAACACATTGTTAGAAGTAAATGCTTCTAAAAATGATAAAGACTTTATCATGGCTGTAAACTGGAAAAAAGCAGAAGAGTATATTAAAGCAGGAAAAGGTAAAAAACAATCTGTAAGATATGCCCATAATAAATTTAATGAAGAAACACATACTGCCACTTCAGAAATTAAAAATGAAGTAACAGTTTTAGATGTTGCTGAATTTCCAGATATCGTTTACATGATTCCTTGCCCTAAATCTCCACATGGTTGCGATGTAAACCCAACAGGTGAATACATTGTAGGTAGTGGTAAATTAGCAGCTTTATTACCTGTATTTAGCTTCGAAAAAATTCAAAAAGCTATTGCAGATAAAGCATTTGAGGCTGAAAAATACAATGGTATTCCTGTTATTAAATACGAAGCTGCTTTATATGGCGAAGTACAAAAACCAGGATTAGGCCCTTTGCATACAGAGTTTGATGCTGAAGGTAATGCATATACTTCCTTCTTCGTTTCTTCTGAAGTAGTAAAATGGAATGTAAAAGATTTAAAAATTATTGATCGTAAGCCAACTTACTATTCTGTTGGTCACTTAATGGTTCCAGGTGGTAATACTAAAAAACCTTATGGTAAATATTTAGTAGCTTATAACAAAATTACTAAAGATCGTTATTTACCTACTGGTCCAGAGCTTTCTCAAAGTGCTCAGTTATTTGATATTAGTGGAGAAAAAATGCAATTAATTTTAGACTTCCCAACCATTGGCGAACCACACTATGCACAAGCGGTACCTGCCGATTTAATTAAAAATAACCAAGTAAAAATATTTGAGATTGCTAAAAATAAACACCCTTATGTAGCTAAAGGAGAAGGTGAAACTAAGGTTGTAAGAGAAGGAAATAAAGTACATGTTTACATTACTGCTGTTCGTTCTCACTTTGCACCAGATAATATAGAAGGTGTTAAAATGGGAGATGAAGTTTACTTTCATGTAACCAACTTAGAACAAGATTGGGACGTACCACATGGCTTTGGTGTAAAAGGTGCTAATAATGGCGAGTTACTTATTATGCCTGGTGAAACTACCACATTAAAATGGGTACCAGATAGAGTAGGTATTTTCCCAATTTATTGTACAGATTTTTGCTCTGCATTACACCAAGAAATGCAAGGTTATGTAAGAGTTTCTCCTAAAGGTAGTAATGTACCTTTAACTTGGAGTTTAGGTGATAAAAAATAAGTCTTTTTTTATTAGTTAAATATTAAAATGCTGCCTACTATTTTTAGGCAGCATTTTAGTTTTTATAAAGTTATTCCGCAGTAAAATAAAGAAAATTGTTTAAATATTTTTTTCAATAGCTTTTGTTCCATTTCTAGCTGTTAATAACAACGCCCCAATAAATGTAATTTAATTTTATTTTACCTATTGCTTTAGGTTTAATAACTCTAACTTTTTAATATTTTTTTTAAAGCCTTTTCTCAAAAGAGTATAAATTATAATTCTAGTTTTCTTTAAGCAGTTTCATGATTGAGGTCATAGGGTATTATTATATATAATGATAATTTTGCAACTCAAAATTTACCCTTAAACCATATAAATTTTATATAATGCATACTACAAAAATTTCATCCCTTTCTAAAATGTTACTTTTTATTGGTGCCTTATTTCTTATTATTTCATTATTTGTTCCTATCTGGAGTATTTATTTAGATGCTCCTCAATATCCAGAAGGTTTGAGTTTAAAAATTTGGGCTAATGCTATTGCTGGCGATGTTGATATTATTAATGGGTTAAACCATTATATTGGCATGAAAACTTTACATACTAAAGATTTTATTGAATTTGCAATTTTACCTTATATAATTGTTGGGTTTGCTATTTTATTTGCATTAACAGCTTTAATGGGTAAAAAGAAATTATTGTATATAATTTTTACAGCTTTTGTTTTATTTGGTATTGTTGCCATGGCAGATTTTTATAGATGGGAGTACGATTATGGGCACAATTTAGACCCCAATGCTGCAATTAAAGTTCCAGGAATGGCTTACCAACCACCATTAATAGGGTTTAAACAATTACTAAACTTTGGTGCATATTCAATACCAAGCATTGGAGGTTGGCTTTTTATTTCTGCTGGTTTATTATCGTTAACTGCAGTTTTAAAAGAAACTAAGTTTTTAAAAAAGTTTAGCAAGAGTAAATCTACATTGGCTGTTTTGTTACCAATGATAGTTTTGTTTTCTTCTTGCAATAATCAAAAAGCCGAACCAATTTCTTTAAATAAAGATGCATGCACTTTTTGTAAAATGTCTATTGCCGATGGAAAATTTGGTGCCGAAATAATTACTAAAAAAGGAAGAGTATTTAAGTTTGATGATTTGGTTTGTATGAATGGATATGTGAGTGAAAATAATGCAACAGAAGTTAAGAAATATTTTATAGCAGATTATACAAAAGATAATCAATTAATAGATGCTACAACAGCATTTTTTGTGCAACATGAAAAAATGCGTAGCCCAATGGGTGGCAATATTGCTGCATTTGCAACCAAAGAAGAAGCAGAAAAAACTGCAACAGAATACAAAACAGCCTTGTTAAATTGGGGTACACTAAATAAACAGATTTCTAAAAATGTACAATAATATTAGCAGGATTAATATAAAAAATATTATTGCTGTTTGTATAATATGGTTAAGCAGCATTTTACCCAACTTTTCATTTTCAACAGTTTTAAGAGTAGGTAAAGAAGCTGATTTTAAAACTATTAAAAGTGCAATAAAACATGCACAAAATGGAGATACTGTTTTAATTTCAAAGGCAATATATAAAGAAGGCAATATTGTTATAGATAAACCTATAAGTATTATTGGCGAAGATTATCCAATACTGGATGGTGAATTTGAGTATGAAATTTTATCTATTAAAAGCAACAATGTAGTAATAAAAAAATTACAGTTACAAAACAGTGGCCGAAGCAGCATGAACGATTTAAGTGCCATTAAAATTTATGAAAATAAATATGTTGTAATTGAAAATAATAAACTAATCAATAATTTTTTTGGAATATATCTACAATATGCAAAACATTGCTTAGTAAAAAACAATACACTAACCGCCTCTCAAAAAGAAGAATATCAATCGGGTAATGGAATTCATTGTTGGAAGAGTGATTCTTTGCAAATAATTGGTAATAGAGTGTATGGCCACAGAGATGGAATTTATTTTGAATTTGTTACACACACAGTAATTTGGAGGAATATTGCCCATAAAAATTTACGATATGGTTTGCATTTTATGTTCTCTCATAAAAATGCCTACTTTACCAATTTTTTTAAAGATAATGGAGCAGGGGTAGCCGTTATGTTTACTAAAGAAGTGGTAATGATGAATAACACTTTTCAAGAAAATTGGGGCGATGCAGCTTATGGAGTTTTATTTAAAGAATTATCCGATTGTTATTTATCAGGAAATAAATTTATTCGTAACACTACAGGTATTTTTTTTGAAGGCTCAAACAGAATTGTTGCAGAAAAAAACACTTTTATAAATAATGGTTGGGGAATGCGTTTGCAAGCAAATTGTATAGATAATAGAATTGATAAGAATAACTTTTTAGGCAATACGTATGATATTTCTACTAATGGTTTTTTAACGCTAAATCATTTTGATGCAAACTATTGGGATAAGTATGAAGGATATGACTTGAATAAAGATAATATTGGCGATGTGCCATTTAGGCCATTGAGTTTATTTTCGGTGATTGTTGAAAAAAATTCACCAGCAATGTTGCTTTACAGAAGTTTTATGATATCTCTTTTAGATAAGTCAGAAAAAATTTTACCTACTTTAACACCAGAAAATTTTATTGATAATAACCCAAGAATGACACCCTACAAACTATGATTAAAATTGAGAACATAACAAAACATTTTGGCAGGTTTAGGGCATTAAATAATTTAAGTATAGAGTTAAATAAAGGGGAATGTATTGCACTAATTGGCCCAAATGGTTGCGGTAAAACAACATTAATAAAATCAATTTTAGGAATGGTTTTACCAGAATTAGGTACAATAAAATTTGATGGTAAAAGCATAAAAAACGATAATGAGTACAGAAAACATATTGGTTATATGCCACAAATTGGTCGTTACCCTGAAAATATGACTATAGGGCAAGTTATAGAAATGATTAAAGGCATTAGAAATCATACAAATGATTTGGATACTGAATTGTATGAAAAGTTTGAGATAGAGAAAATGTTGAATAAAAAAATGAGAACCTTAAGTGGTGGTACTACACAAAAAGTGAGTGCAGTGTTGGCTTTTATGTTTCAATCCAAAGTATTTATTTTAGATGAGCCAACTGCAGGTTTAGATCCAATATCCTCCGAAATACTAAAAAATAAAATTATAGATGCAAAAAATAAAGGCTGCTTAATTCTCATTACATCTCATTTATTAAGCGAGTTAGATGATTTAGTTACTCAGATAGTTTTTATGCAAGAAGGAAAATTAATATTACATGAAAATGTAGAAATATTAAAAGAAAAAACCGGAGAAGCTACAATAGCAAAATCTATTATTCACCTTTTAAAAACACAAAGGGCATGATAAGAGTTTTAAAATATGTTGCACTAGATATTTTAAAAAATAAAATTATAATTGCTTATACAATTATGCTTGCTCTGTTTGCATGGAGTGCTTTTAGTTTAGAAGATAATGAATCTAAAGGTGTATTAACAGTGTTAAATATTGTTTTACTTACTGTTCCATTGGTTTCCATATTATTTTCTACCATTTACATTTATAATAGTAGCGAGTTTATAGAATTATTAATTAGCAACCCTGTTAATAGAGGCATGGTTTGGAAAGCTTTATTTATTGGCTTATCATTAAGTATGGTAACAGCTTATATTGTTGGCGTTGGCATTCCATTATTACTATTTGCAAATTTTGCAACAGCAATAATGATGGTTGCAACAGGCATCATGCTTTCTATGATATTTGTTTCTGTAGCATTTTTATGTAGTATGTTTACAAGAGATAAGGCAAAAGGCATAGGAGTTTCTATCATGCTATGGCTGTACTTTGCTTTGTTGTTTGATGGGATAGTTTTGTTTTTATTTTTTCAGTTTGCCGATTATCCTATAGAAAAAATTGTGGTAATTCTTAGTGCTTTAAGCCCTGTAGATTTAAGTAGAATTTTAATTCTTCTTAAATTAGATGTATCTGCAATGCTTGGCTTTTCGGGAGCTATTTTTCAAAACTATTTTGGTAGTAATTGGGGCTTGGTTTTATCCTTTGCTTTATTAGGATTATGGATTGCAGTTCCATTCGCAATTTCATTAAGAAAATTTAAAAAGAAAGATTTGTAAAATTATTAATTGTTTAAATAATAATAAATGAAACAAGATATAAGTAATAACAGCGATATTGAAAAAGTAGTAAGTGTTTTTTACGAAAGAGTAAAAAATGATGATTTATTGGGTCATTTTTTTACTGGTGTTATGAATGTTAATTGGGATAAACATTTTGTAATGATGTGCTCTTTTTGGGAGAATGTGCTTTTTTATACAGGAGATTATGAAGGAGACCCATTGAATGTTCATAAAACTATTCATTCAAAAGAGCCAACCACAACTGTACATTTTGAAAGATGGATGAAATTATTTAATGCAACTGTGGATGAGTTTTTTGAAGGAAAGAATGCAGAAAAAATGAAAATGCATGCTAAGTCTATATCTAGTGTAATGCTCAGCAAAATTTAGTTGTTGTTCATTATAAGTTATAGTTTTCTTATGATACAGGTCATGATTAAATGCACATTGAAAAATTAAATTTGTCCATAATTTTTGATTCAAAAAATGTCTAAAAAATTTCTAATTTTAATTGTATTAATTTGTTTTTTTGGAGTATATAATTATTTGGTTTATACTCAAAGTCAGCCTCCAACAAAGCCATTGCTATCTACAAATGCTTTACAAGGGCAAAAATTGTGGCAAGATAATAACTGCAATTCCTGTCATCAATTTTATGGGTTAGGTGGTTATTTAGGACCAGATATTACAAATGTATATTCTTTAAAAGGAGGAGATTTTATCAATGCAATGTTAAATAGCGGAATAAGTACAATGCCATTATTCCACTTTTCAGACCTGGAAAAACAAAATATTATTACATTCTTAAAAGAAGTAGATAGCACAGGATTTTATCCTGATAAAAAAAGTATTATTCATAAAAACGGTTGGGTAGAAATATCAGAAAAATAATGAAATCAAAAGCACCTTTATTATTTATCATTACAGCAATAGCATCTTTAATAACTGCTATTTCATTCGGAATTATTGCAACATTACAATATGTTCAGTTTGATTTTTTAAAACCTTTTTTAACATTCAACAAAGTTAGACCCATGCATGTAACTGGTGCATTAAGTTGGGTTTTACTTTCTGCTATTGGGGGAATTTATTACTATTTACAAAAAGATGGGCTATTAAAAAAACAACTTTTAGTTAGTTATCATTTTATTATTTTTCTACTTACTGGAATTGGAATTTATACCTGTTATGCTTTGGGAATTTTTGGAGGTAAAGAATATTTAGAGTTTCCTCCAATACTCATCATTCCTATTTTAATTGGTTGGTTTTTGTTTGCATACAATGTAATAGGGTCTTTATTAAATGGGTTTACTAAACGACCAGTTTATTTTTGGATGTGGTGTACAGGTTCGGTATTTATGATTTATCATTTATCGGAAGCTTATATTTGGTTAACACCATATTTTAAAGATAAATTTTTAGCTAATACAGCTTTACAATGGAAGGCTGGAGGATCATTTGTAGGTTCTTGGAATATGTTAGTGTATGGTACTGCAACTTATGTTATGGCAAAACTTAGTCCAACAAGTGGCGTTGGTACTGATAAGAAATCTTTTTTCTTTTATTTCTTAGGCTTATCCAATCTTATGTTTGGCTGGGCACATCATGTTTACTTAATTCCTATTGCACCTTGGATAAGATATTTTGCATATTTAGTAAGTATGACTGAATGGATATTGCTTATCAGCATTATTTACTCTTGGAAGAAATCGCTGAATTTTAATACAACCATCGAAAACAAAGTTGTAATTAAGTTCTTATCCTCTACAGATAAATGGGTACTAATTAATTTATTTGTTGCTCTGTTAATTTCTATACCTGCTATAAATTATTATACGCATGGTACACATGTAACTGTTGCTCATAGTATGGGCACAACAATTGGAATTAATACCACTATATTATTAGCATCTATTGCTTATATTGTACAAAAAGAAAACCCCAATTTTAATTTTAAATTAGTTTTAAAAGGCTTAACCTTTTTTAATATTGCCCTTATTCTATTTTTAATTACACTTTTAGTTGCAGGAGCATCAAGAAGCCAATGGATGTACGCTTTAGAGCCATCTGCATTTGCTGCCATGCAATACAAACTAAAAACTGTTTATTTAATAATGGCAATTTTAGGTTCATTATTAACTACTACAATTTTAGTAATGGTGCTGCCATTATTTAAAGGATTAATGAAGGCACTAAGAGGATAGAAATTTATTTGTTGAGGATGGGTGGTTATAATTTTTCAGCAAAAGCAATAATGTGCCCATCTAAATCTGCAAAATAACAGGCCTTATCTCCCCAGTCTCTGTCATCTAACTTGCTTACAAGTTTTGCTCCTATTGCAAGAGCATGTTCATAATAAAATTGAACGTTACTTACATATAAATATACTTCGCATTTTGGTACACCAATTGCTTGATCAGGATGAGGCATTGCTGGCGTAATAATTTTTGCAATTCCAGTATTGGGCATTAAACCAAGTGAACAATTTTCAGTAATTGTAAATTGGGTCATTCCTGGCACATGAAGTATAGGTTGTAATTGAAGGAGGTTGCTATAAAATTGTTTACTTTCTTCTTGATTAGCTACATATAAAATTATTTCTACACCAAAATAAGGTTGCATACTATATTTTGTTATTTTTTTTTTGAAATGCAAATAACATAATAGAACTAGAAAGTAAAATTACTGCAACAGCAAAAAGCATTTCATTAATAAAAGGCACAGGTGTATAGGTAAGTGCTGCAAAGCCTTGTATAGCTAATACAAGTTCGTTTAAAATAACACCAATTAAAAAAAGTAGTGTAGCAAATTTTAAAGAAGCCGAAGGGCTGAAAATTTGTTTTTGAAATAAATAACCTAAAATAAATAAACTAAATACACCTAATAATACTAAGTGTATGTAGGCAATAATAATAGGCCTAAAACCATAAACCATTTGGCTTAGTGAAGGAATAACTGAAATGGTTTGAAGTGTAAATTTTATTGTTAAAGCAAAAGCTGCAGCATAAAATAAAATATTAACCCATTTAGGTCTTGTAGTTATTTCTTTATTTTTAAGAAACTGATAGCCCTTATATACAAGCATTACCCACGCAAAAAATTGAATTATAGTAGCAATAACTGTTATAATATAAAGCCATAAAGGCAACTTAGCCCATAAAATTGATAAGAAGAAAGTAGGTATTGCAGTAATGGCAAAAGCATAATAATATTTTTTTATGGATGGAAACTCTAAAGGTAAAATACTAGAAACCATTGCCATACCACCAAAGAAAAACCAGCCATTATATTGAAAATGTAAATAATAATATACCGAGCCTAAATAAAAATTAAAATTAATAACCTTATTGGTCATTATATATGCCAAACTTAATGGGCCTGCAGCCGAAACAATGTTTAATAATAAACCTGTAATTGCCCAATATTTTGAAGGATTATTTTTAGGAAAAAATTTACTATCGAAAATATATGCTATAGTAAAAATAATATTTATTAAAATGGTTAAACTAGTAAATGCAATAGATGAAATTCTATAACCATATAATGTAAAAGAAATAAGCATACCTAATGCACAAGCCAAATTTGCAGCAATAAGTATAATATATTTTTTCTGTTTTATTTTAGTAATAAATGGAAAAATATTTAAAGCCAAACCACAATAAATTATATGAGAAAGCCAACCAATAAACCCAAAATGAGAATGGGCATGCATAATATTCTTTTGCTCTAAATACGGAAAATTAAAAGCAATTTTATACCGCATGGTTGTACCATATAATGCAACAATAATTAAACTAATTAAACCAAGTTTAAACCAATTTTTTAGGTTGTAGGTGTTGTTCATTATATTAATAATATAATTTGTGATCTATTATTTGAACAATTTTATGGTTGCTCATTTTTCTTAAAGTACGTATAACTGTCTCAACCCTAAGGCTGGTAAAATCTGCAATTTGTTGTCTTGTATAAGGTATTAGCATTGGTTTATTATCTTTTTTATGCTCTTCTTTATACTTGTATAAAAATTGCTCAATAATTTCTTCTGGGTTGGTACCAATTCTAATTAAAGCAATGCTGGCTTTATTATACATTCTTTCTGCAAAGGTATAAATAAAAGAATGTGATATTTCTGGAAAATCCTTTAAAATATTATTTAGTTTTTCTTTAGAAAGTCTAATTACCACTAATGGCGTAATGGCAATTGCCGAGCTAGGGTAAGGCTTATCAATTAACAATGGTGGCTCGCCAAAACTTTGCCCTTCGGTAAAAATTCCTTGAATAATTTCTTTACCATTGGAGTTGGAGGAATACACTTTTACTTCGCCTTCTACAACCTGATAATAAAAATTAGGCATAGCATCTTCAATAAAAACATATTCACCCTTTGCAAATTTTTTGGCAACGCCACCATATGCTATTAGTATATTATAGTCTATTTGCATTAATTAGTTTTAAACTATAATAATAACAAAAAAAACTGAGTTATCGGCTCTTATTCTACAATAAATTTACCTTTCATCATTGCAGAATGGCCAGGAAATGAACATAAGAAATCGTAAGTGCCTTTTGCAGGTGCTTTAAATTCTATAGTTGTTGATTCGCCACCACCAATAGTTTTAGTATGAGCAATGATATCTTTTTTGTGAGATGCAGGGATATAATCGTTATCTTTTGCATTAATAGCATCTGTAGCAAATTTAGCTACATCTACACCTGTTGCTAATAAAACAAAGTTATGCCCCATAGCTGTTTTAGGCATTTTACCGGAGTGCACTAAAGTTAATTTTACAGTTTGTCCGTCTTTTACTTTAATTTCAGATAAGTCGAATTTCATATCATCGCCACCTGTTAAAGTTACAGTACCATCTGTTGCAGCTGGTGCTTCTCCTGGCGTTTCTTCTGCTGGTGCTTCAGTTGCAGCTTCTGTTGTAGCTTCTGTTGTAGCTTCTGTTTTTGTTTCACTACCTGAGTTTGAACATGCTGTTAGCAAAAATGTAATAGAGGCTAACACAACAATTGATTTTTTCATTTTTCTTTTTGTTTATGTGTGATTAATAATTAGCTTTTTAATGATTAAGATGCTGAAAATTGTGTTTCTAATTGAATTGACTTAGGAAACAAAATATTGTTCTCTAAATGAATATGCAAATGTAAGTCATCTTCAAATTCTTTTAGTAAGGAAAATGTTACACGATAAGTACTACAAGCATCAATAGGTGGATTGTAATTATTGGTTAATGCTGCAATTTTTCTAAAGCGTTCTCCTTCAGCATCGTGTTCATGCATCATCATTCCAATAGGGTTTTGTATTGTACCAAAAGCAGATTTTACATTTGTTCCATTGTGTTTTGCTTCTACCATTTCTCTAATAAATGGAAATAATACCATCTCTTCCTTTTGCATGTGTTCTGTTAATTCTTCAGCACATTCTACAAATAATCCTTCCACTTCTGCAAGTTCTGGATGTCTTTCTCCATGAACTCTTACTACTTTATGTAAAAAAGGCATTATCTCTTTAATCTTTGTTTCTACATATCTATGGTGTTTCTTTTCAATATAATCTGCTAATAAATCTATTGGCCAAGAGTTAAATTCAGAATTGTTAGTAGTGTTAGTAGTGGTAGCTTCTATTAGTTGCTCAATTAACTGTTTACTATCAATTTTTTTTTGTTCGCAGGCATTGGTAATTGTTCTGTTACCATTACAGCAAAAGTCTATTTTGTTTTGCTTAAATACTGCTGCTGTTCTGTAATCTTTTGCTACTAATTCGCCAACAATAGATTCTTCTGAAATATGCATAATATTATATTTTTTAGAATAAAATAATAAAAAGAATAATAAATGTTATAATACTTAGAAATACACTTATTATGATTATTTCTTTTTTTAAGGCTGCAAAGATATGAGTAGTTTTTATTTAAGATATGAGTATCGGAAATATTTTTACTTTTTAACAAACTTAAATGTTTAAAAATGCAAAAAATTACCAATTCCGAAATTGGCTTTACTTAAAGTATCAACAGCCTATTGATGTATAAAGTAATTAAAATGCTTAGCCAAAACAAAAAATTAGAAACTAATAATCTTTTTGGGTAACTATATGCATTAGCAGCAATTGCCGACAAGGGTATTATACTTAAAAAGGAGGCTTCTAATGTAGAGTTGCCAAAAATAAAGGATACAGGTAAAAAAAGTATAAGCATTATTAACAATACACTCCAGTTTTTTCTTATTTGTATAATCATTCTGGCATTATGAATGCTATTAAAATATAAACCAACAATTAAAATTAAAAGAATTGCACCACTACTAAATCCTATTTCATAATTAAAGTGTTTTGTTGGTAAATGAAAATGAATATCGGGTAAATAATTTTGAATAAGATGAAATTGATTGGTTAAATAAAGCCACGATGCTAAAAAGTAAAAAGGCACCGCTAACCCCATTAATAAAATAACCCATTCAACTAATTTAAAAGAACGAACAATGGCTAAAGCAAATAATACTACAACAACTATAATATATGTTGGATGATATGCCAAAATAGTACAGCTTGTAATAAGGCCAATATTAAATAATAAAGTTTTGGGGTTAGTATTAGAGCTTAACTGTGCTAACTTTATAAATATCCAAATAACTAAAAAGTTTGCAATAATAGCAGCACTTAATACACACCATTGTACAAAAAAACCTGAAAATAAAATATAACTCATAGCCACTGTTTGATGTGGCTGTTGAAACATTTTAAAATTGTTTAAAGCATAGTTTAATCGAATTGCTTGTATAAATACAGATAACAAATAGAGGATAAAAAGTACTGTAGAATTGGTTTGAGTTTGAATATTATGTAAAGCAGTACTTATAAAACCATCGTTGGAATTGATTAATAACTGAGGAGGAGCAATAAAAAAATGAAAATGCACTGCAATAAGCAAAAGCAGTAAGAAAAAAATACCAGATACTGACTTGTCTTTATAGAGAAATACCATTTATTATAAATCAATTTTAGCAAAGCAAACATAACCTCTATAAAGGCAAGGAACAATTATTTGTTTGGAACCAACTTGTTTTGCAAACTTTGGCATAAACTCATAACCACGTTCTAAATTTTTTAAAGTAGGGCTACGAGATATTTGACCTTCATTAGAAATAGCTTGTTCATTAAGCATCCAATTTCTTCGTTCTTGTAAATTAAATAAAAATTTTATATCCGTACCTGTATTTATTGCTGTATAATTAAGTTTTTCATCAGAGTCATCATCGTATTGAGATTTAATAATAACATTAGTCCAATCTATTTTGGCAGAAGAATCGTAGCTTAACATTAAAATATTATCTGCATAGTATCGTGTAATATTATTAAAGCTATTATTATCGCCCCAAGGATACCAAGGAGAACCCATTCTACTAGCATATCCATAAGTATAATAACCACCAGACATACCTCCCCAATATGGAGAGTTGTTCCAATTATCCCATCTGTTGTTCATGCCACCTCTGTAGGAGGAATAAATAGATTCTGCAATTACTATAAACCCACCATCTATTCTTGTAATAATATTTTTTAAATAATAATCATTAAATGCCGATTTTGTGGTACTCTCTCCTTTAGCCTCATTTCTTAATTCTTCAGAAAAAGTAGAAGTGTTATTCATAATAGCTTTACTATTAGTTTTATCCCAAACATAACAATACAAGCCTTCTATATTGCCTCTTTTTTGTTTACTAAAGAAAGAAGTGGTTAAATATCTTTTATTATAATTATCAATTTTTACAGTAATATTATCTAGGTATAAATTTTTTATGGGTAAAATACTTGTAGTTAACTGGTTACTATTAGCATGTTTGGTAATTAAGGATAAATGATTAATGTTATTATTTTGAGCATTACCTGCTGCTCTAACAAATACTAAATCCCCATCATTGTCTAGTTGAAAACCTGTTAAAAAGTCATTTCTTTCGGGCATATCAATACTGGTGAAGTTTTCTTCTGTAAGGTTTAGGTTATTATCCAATAAAATGGTTTTAATAATATGGTATTTTTCGCTTTTATTATTAATTTTTAGGCTCATTATTTTCTGCTTGTTTTCACTTACCAAAATGGTATAAATTTTATTATTAGTATTAAAATTTACTTCCGTTGAATCAAGTTGTATAGGTTCCGAAATGTTTTTACCATTGGCATCTATCTTAATACCCATAGAGTATATGATATTTCTTTTTTGATATTGGTAAAACATATACGCAAAACTTTGGTAGGTAATAAAGTTGGCATCAATAATTCTATCGGGTAAAAAGTCTAATTTGTTTTTTTCAACTAACTCCATTTGGTTGTTGTAAGAATATATGTAATAACTATTTCTAAAGTTTTTATATATTAAAAACTGATTGTTTAGTTTGCCAATTATTTCAAAATTGCCATTTCTTGCTTCTTCTTTATCAGGCTCTGAGTAAGCAATTTTTTGAGCATTTATATTAGTTATACAACTAAAAATTGAAATAGTAATTGTAATTAAAATTTTATTCGTAAACATACATGTAACTTTAAATTTCAAATGTAATAGTTTAAATTTATTTGAACATAACAACTATCCTGCCCAACTTTCTCTGTCCAGGCTTCTATATTGTATAGCTTCTGCAATATGTTCTGGTTTTATTGAACTGCTTGTTGCTAAATCTGCAACTGTACGAGCTACTTTTAAAATTCTATCATAAGCTCTGGCACTTAAGTTTAACCTTTCCATTGCTTTTTTTAACAATGCTTCGCTAACATTATCTAACACACAAATTTCTCTTAACATTTTACTGGTTATTTGTGCATTAGCATAAATGCCTGTATGTTGTTGGTATCTTTGTGCTTGTAGCTCTCTAGCTGCTATAACTCTGTTCCTTATTTGTTCTGAACTTTCGCCAATAACTTTATGGTTGCTTAACTCATTAAATGCTACTGGTGTTACTTCTACATGCAAATCAATTCTGTCTAATAATGGTCCACTTATTTTATTTAAATATTTTTGCACTGCACCAGCCGGGCAAGTACATTCTTTTTCCGGATGATTGTAAAAGCCACAAGGGCAGGGGTTCATACTTGCAATAAGCATAAAATTTGCAGGAAAATCAACAGCAACTTTAGCTCTGGAAATAGTAACTTTTCTTTCCTCCATTGGCTGCCTCATTACTTCTAGAACAGTTCTTTTAAATTCTGGAAGTTCATCTAAAAACAATACTCCATTATGAGCCAAAGAAATTTCGCCAGGTTGTGGTATTCCGCCACCACCAACAAGTGCAACATCACTAATGGTATGATGTGGACTTCTAAAAGGGCGTTTAGAAAGTAAAGAAGTATTTTCTGCAAGTTTACCAGCAACACTATGTATTTTAGTTGTTTCTAAAGCCTCCAATAAACTTAAAGGAGGTAATATACTTGGTAATCTTTTGGCAAGCATAGTTTTACCAGCACCAGGAGGGCCTATTAGTATAGCATTATGACCACCTGCTGCAGCTATTTCTAATGCCCTTTTAATGTTTTCTTGCCCTTTTACATCGTTAAAATCAACTTCAAATTCAAACTGTGCATTAAAAAAATCTTCTCTGGTATTTACAATTGTTGGTTGTAAAGTTTGCTCATCTTTAAAAAAATTAACTACTTCATTAATATGTTCTACACCATACACCAAAATATTATTCACCATTCCTGCCTCTCTTGCATTTTGCTTGGGAACAATTAGACCTTTAAAGCCTTCTTTTCTTGCTTGTATGGCAATGGGTAAAGCACCTTTAATAGGTTGTATAGAGCCATCTAAACTCAATTCGCCCATTATAATAAAATCTTTTAGTTTTTCAGACTCATTAATTTGTTCACTTGCACCTAAAATTCCTAAGGCAATTGGTAAATCAAAAGCACTGCCTGTTTTTTTTATATCAGCAGGAGCTAAGTTTATAACAATTTTCGTTCTAGGAAAACTAAGCTGATTAGTTTTAATGGCACTTTCAATTCTTTGCAAACTTTCTTTCACTGCATTATCTGGTAAACCTACCATGTAGTATTTTAAATCACCACCACTAACATTCACTTCTATAGTAATAGAAATTGCTTCAACACCATATACGGCACTGCCAAATGTTTTTACAAGCATGGTAGGTTTTTAAAAAAATAATAGTTTATTACTTGTAATATTAAGAATAAAATACTTATAAACCATTTTTTTACTGCTGCATAGTTTGTAGATATTAACTTTGCAGTATGATATTGTTAGATGGAAAATTGGCTTCGGCTAGTGTTAAAGAAAATCTTAAAAAAGAAGTTGATAAGATAATTGAAAAGAATCTTAGACCTCCTCATTTAGCAGCAATTTTAATAGGCAATAATGGTGCAAGCGAAACTTATGTAGCCAGTAAAATAAAAAGTTGTAAAGAGGTTGGTTTCACTTCTACTTTAATTAGATATGAAGAATCTGTATTGGAAAAGGTATTACTAGATAAAATTCTAGAATTAAACAATGATCCTACTATAGATGGCATTTTAGTTCAGTTACCCTTACCTAAACATATTGTTGAAACTAAAGTTATAGAAACTATAAACCCTAAAAAAGATGTAGATGGATTTCACCCAATAAATGCAGGAAAACTTGTACAAGGGTTAGAAACTTTAATACCTGCTACACCTTATGGAGTAATGCTAATGCTAGAACATTTTAATGTAGATACTAAGGGTAAACATGCTGTTATTATTGGTAGAAGTAATATTGTGGGCAGGCCAATGAGCATTTTACTTAGTAGTAATTTATTGCATGGAAATTGCACAGTTACCTTATGTCATAGCCATACTCCAGATTTAATAGAAATTTGTAAGCAAGCCGATATTTTGGTTGCAGCATTAGGTAAACCAGAATCTATTACTGCCAAAATGGTAAAACCAGGTGCTGTAATTATTGATGTTGGAATTACTAGAATTGATGATAACACCAAAAAGAATGGCTATCGCCTAAAAGGTGATGTAAAATTTGATGAAGTAGCTGCTATTGCAAGTGCTATTACTCCTGTACCAGGTGGTGTTGGTTTAATGACCATTGCAGGGTTATTAAAAAATACTTTAAAAGCCTATCAACTAAATACTAAAAATTAAGTAAAAGAAAAATCGTTTAATCATTTTTAATGCGTAAAACTTCTATGTTATATCCTGTAATGGAGAGCTTTTATACCTTACAAGGCGAAGGGTTTTATACAGGGGCTGCAGCATATTTCATTAGGCTTGCAGGTTGCGATGTTGGTTGTGTTTGGTGCGATGTAAAAGAAAGTTGGAACGCCAATGAGCACCCAAAATATAGCGTTAATGATATTATTGAAAAAGTTTTAATTGAAGTAAATTATCATTCAATTAGTAACAAAACAAATTTACCAATAATTGTTATTACAGGTGGCGAGCCTTTAATGCATAATTTGAATGAGTTAACAAAAGCACTACAACAAAATGGGTTTAAAACAAATATTGAAACTAGTGGATCATCTGCATTAAGTGGTAGTTGGGACTGGATTTGCCTTTCGCCAAAAAAATTTAAACCTCCAATTAAAGAAAACATTGTACTAGCAAATGAGTTAAAAATTATAGTGTACAACAAACAAGATTTTAAGTGGGCAGAAAGTTATGCCAAACAAGTAAATAGCCATTGTAAACTTTATTTACAACCAGAGTGGAGTAAAAGAGAATTGATAACCCCATTAATTGTTGAGTATATTAAATTAAACCCTCAATGGCAATTAAGCTTACAAACACATAAGTATATAAATGTTCCTTAAACGAACTTGTTAGTTTAATTTAATGTAACTCTTTTCAATATAAGTATGGTTTGTTGTAACATTAACTTTCAAATTGCTTTAAAGCAACAATAAAAAATCATATTTATAATTATAACTTTAGTTTTTTTATTAGCAGTTTCTATGTTAAAAATAAGTTTTCATTAGTGGTTTGCAAATACATTTTTAGTTTTGAAAATATTTACCTTTTTTGCTATTTAACAAATAAACAAATCTCCTAATTATCCATATTTAAAAAATTGGTATTACCTTTCGCAAACAATGAAAAATATTGTTTTACTTTTTGCATGTATATTTTGTATTAACGTATATGCACAAACTTATAATCCTGAAAAAATAAATAAAAAAGCTGTAAAAATATATATGCAGGCTGTGGAGTATTTGGCAGATGGTATGTTGCCAGAAGCCTTACCCTATTTGAATAAAGCCATTGCAACAGACACTAATTATGTAGAAGCTATTCTATCTTTAGCAGGTGTTTATGGCCAGTTAAAAAAGCATCAACTATCTGTAGAGAATTATGAATGGGCTAAACGAAAAGATACTGTTTACTTCAGGCAATACCATTTGCCCTATTCTATTAATCTTGCAGGAATTGGTAAGTTTGATGAAGCTCTTGAAGCAATAAATTATTTTTTAAGTATTCCAAAAATTAGCGACAAAAGTATTAAAGCAGCAAACTACAGAAAAAGTTGTTATCAATTTGCACTTTCCTATTCTACCAAACATATTGATACCAGCTATACATTTATTCCAGAAAATTTAGGAGATAGTATAAATACCGAAACAAGTGAATATTATCCAAGTGTTACAATTGATGATAGCTTATTAGTTTTCTCCAGAAGAGGGCAAGGTATGAGAGAAGATTTTATGCAAAGTAAATTAGATAGTAATGGCTATCGCAAAGCAACTTTTATTAACGGAGATATTAATTTAGAACCCTCCAAAGGTGCTTTAACTATATCGGCAGATGGCGAGTGGATGATTTTTGCAGGAAATTTTGGAAGAGAAAAAGGCTTTGGAAGTTTTGATTTGTACATTTCTTTTTACACACCAGAGGGATGGAGTGATCCGGAAAACTTAGGGCCAAATATTAATACAGAGTATTGGGAGAGCAGCCCAAGCCTTAGCCCAGATAAAAGAGTACTTTATTTTAGCAGTAATAGGTACGGTGGCGTAGGAGGCAAAGATTTATACTTTAGCGAAAGAATGGCAAACGGCAAATTTGGACCTGCAGTTAACATGGGAAAAGGAATTAACTCCGAATCAGATGAACATTCTCTTTTCATACATGTAGATAACCAAACATTATATTATTCTAGCAATGGTTTGCCAGGCTATGGTGGTAGTGATTTATATGTTTTAAGAAAACAGGCAGATGACACTTGGAGCGAACCTGAAAACTTAGGCTACCCTGTTAATACCATTGATGATGAAGGATATTTTGCTGTAAGTGCCGATGGTTTAACTGCATACTTTGCAAGTGATAGAGCAGATTCGAGAGGCGGATTAGATTTATATAAATTCAAATTAAGAAATAATATAAGACCTGCAAAAACTTTATACGTAAAAGGCAAAGTGTACGATTTGCATACAAACAAAGGATTGCCCTGTACCATAGAATTAATAGATAATGAAACAGGTTTGGCATTAATGAAGATTCAAACAGATGAATTGGGAGAATATTTTATAACATTACCAATTGGTAAAAACTATACCTTCTCTGTAAACAGAAAAGGATATTTATTTTATAATGAATTATATGAAATGAAAAATATGGTTGCAGATAGTGTATATAAAAAAGATATTGCCCTACAACCAGTTGCTCTACATACCAGTATTGCATTTAAAAATATTCAGTTTGAACATAACTCTTATAAATTATTACCAGTAAGCTTGATAGAATTAGATAAGCTATTTCAACTTTTAAAAGATAACCCAACACTACAAGTAGAAATTGGAGGACATACTGATAATAGCGGCAACACTGCAGATAATTTAAAGTTAAGTACCAACAGAGCTAAAGCTGTAGTAGATTATTTAGTGAGTAAAGGAATTGCTATAAACAGACTATCTTATAAAGGTTTTGGCGAATCAAAACCTATTGCAGATAATGCTACAGCAGAGGGAAGAGCAATAAACAGAAGAACTACTTTTACATTTACACAAATGTAAAAAAATGTAACCATCATTATTCAATGAATAACGATTTATTATACCAAATTGCATTAACACTTGTACCCAATATTGGAGCAGTTCAAGCAAAGTTATTGATAGAAAATTTTGATAGTGCTGAAGCAATTTTTAAAGCAAAAATTAAAGATTTAAGTAGGGTAGAAGGTATTGGAGAAATAAGAGCAAAAGCTATCAAAAATTTTACCGAATTTAAACTTGCAGAAGAAGAGATATTGTTTACAGAAAAATATAAAATTGAATGTTTATGTTTAAAAAATGAGCAGTATCCTAAAAGGTTATTACATTGTTACGATGCTCCAACAATTTTATATTATAAAGGGAATGCCAATTTAAACAACTCCAAAATAATTAGTATAATTGGTACAAGAACAAATACAGATTATGGTAAACAAATAACACAAGAAATTATAGAACATTTACAACCTTTTCATGTACTTATTGTAAGTGGTTTAGCATTTGGAATAGATGCCATTGCACATAAAGCTGCATTAGAAAATAATTTAGCAACTGTTGGTGTATTAGCTCATGGCTTAGATAGTATTTACCCAACACAACACAAAAAACTTGCAAAAGAAATGTTGGTAAATGGTGGCTTATTAACGGAATGTAGAAAAAATATAAAAGCCGATAAATTTAATTTTCCTCAAAGAAATAGAATTGTAGCAGGCATGGCAGATGCCACAATTGTAGTTGAAACAGCTATTAAAGGTGGTAGTATGATAACAGCAGAAATGGCCTATAATTATAATAAAGATGTGTTTGCTGTACCAGGTAAAATTTATGATAATAAAAGTAGTGGATGCCTTAGTTTAATTCAACAAAACAAAGCTATTTTATTAGCCAAGCCACAACAAATTGCAGATGAGTTGGGTTGGCAAACCAAAACCATAAAACCTCCAAAACAAAAAGAATTATTTGTTCAATTATCATCAGATGAAAAAATTATAATTAATCTTCTACAATTAAAAGAAACAGTAGCTATAGATGAATTATTTATTCAAACTGGGCTAAGTAGTAGTGCTGTAGCTGCAGCATTACTAAATTTAGAGTTACAAAACATAGTAATTAGTTTACCTGGTAAAATTTACAAGTTAATTAACTGATTATATAATTTTAATTTTTCATATTAATTATTTGCTTACATTGCAACGGCTAAATTTGAAATTTCACTCTTTAAGACATGATGCTATTTGGTAAGTGTAAGAACTATAAATATCCAATTTTATTTTTTTATCTGTTGGCAATAGCAGCACTATTGCTAGTTAATAGTTGTAATTACTCCCACAAACCAGAGCCAATCAATTTTAAAGCAAACGAAGAGCTAGAGAATAAATTTATTACTTTTCACTTAACCGATTCTGTTTTTTTAAATTATACTTTAGATAGCTTAAAGAAAATCTACCCACAATCGCACAACACTAAAGTTTTATATTATTATTTACTTTATTTAAAAGAACATTATACCAATAACTATTATGAGAATTACACTAATGCAGAGGCATTACTTAATTATTTAGAAAATAATAAACTAACTACAGTTTACTCTAAGTACTATACAGATGCTTTATTTGCTAAAGGAGAATATTTTTTTGCTGCAAGAAAATACGAAGAGGCATTAAAAGAATATTATAAAGCTAAATTAATTTTAGATGCCCAAACCGATACTTGTAATTATAGCAAGTATTACAATAAGTTGTGGAATTTTTATTACTCCAAAAAAGATTACAGAAAAGCCCTAGATTACTTAAATATTAGTATAGATAGAGAAGAAAAATGTAAAAATAACACCGCTTATTTTTTATATTTTCATCGAATTCAATCAACGTTAAATACTAAAGCTTTATGTTATGAAAAATTAGGAGCTTATGATAGTGCCATTATATTTTACCAACAAGGCATTAAATTTATTCAAAATCAAGAATCTATACATGAAATAAACAATCAGAAAAGAGAATTAGCATTAGGAATTTATTATGGAAATTTAGGTGGAGCATTTGCTTATAATAAGCAACCAGACTCTGCTATTTATTATTTAAATAAATCCATCCATATTAATTCAAAACCCGGTTATGATTCTATTGATTTACAAACTGCCTATTTAAAACTTGTGGATGTTTATTTAAGTAAAAAGCAATATGCAAAAGCAAAAGATATTTTAGATTTTTCTGATAGGTTGATAAATTCAGATTCACATCCTACCATTGGTTACATTAGAAGTAAGCAACGATTATTATATTATAATTATTATTACCAATCAGGCCAATTAGAAAAGGCAATTAAAGCATTTGAAAGTTTTTTTCATGTGCAAGACTCAGTAAATCAAATTGCTTATGATTTAAATAATTTTAGTATAGGCAAAGAAGTAGATAAAATTAAAAGCGAATATTTATTAAAAAATTTCGAAAAAAAGAATGAAATTAAAACCATTTACATTATTGTATTTTCAATAGTAATGGCATTATTATTTGTTATTATAATATTAATTTTAAGATATTTAAAGCAAATAAAAATTACTGCAAACCAAACCACACTTCATAATTTACAGTTACAAAGTACCTTACAACAATTTGAACAAAGTAATAAAAATTTTGTACGTGTAATGAAGGTAATGGCCCATGACTTAAGAAGCCCCTTAGCAGGCATAACAGGTATTACAGATATTTTATTGAATGATCGTACTATTGATGAAAATGAAAAAAGGGAAATGCTAACTTTAATACAATCGTCAAGCAATAATTCATTAAGTATGATTACTGAATTGCTTAGTAGCAGCTCTAACTTAGAACAAAAAGAATTAGTAAAAGAAGAAATAAATATTATTGAATTATTAAAACAATGTACCGAATTATTAAAGTTTAAAGCAAATGAAAAAAACATAAGTCTTCATTTTCATCATTCCATAGAAAGTTTAAATATAAATGCAGATAAAGAAAAATTATGGAGGGTTTTCTCTAATTTAATAATGAATGCAATAAAATTTAGCCATTCAGGAAAATCTGTTTATATACATGTAGAAAAATATTTGAACGAAATTGTAGTAAATGTTCAAGATGAAGGTATAGGAATACCTGAGAAATATTATAGTAAAGTGTTTGATATGTTTACAGAGGCAAAGCGTAAAGGAACATTTGGAGAACAACCTTTTGGAATTGGCTTACATATTTGTAAACAAATAGTAGAAGCACACAATGGTAAAATATGGTTTATTTCTAATGAACCTATTGGTACATCATTTTATGTTTCCCTGCCTATTAATTAATAGTATTACTTTGCATTCTTTCCACACAAAAAATAATTTATGGGTATGAAAAATAAATTTTCATTTTTAAATTTCAGTGCTTGTTTTCTATTAATAATAACTACACTATTGGCTTGTAATAGTGTTTATACTCCAAAACCAAAAGGCTATTTTAAAATAAATTTTCCCGAAAAAAAATATACCACTTTTCAAATGAAAGACTATCCTTATAGTTTTGAATACCCGGTTTATGCAAAAGTGGTTAAAGATTCTTTATTTTTTGGAGCAAAAACAGAAAACCCTTGGTGGATAAATATAGATTTTCCTCAGTTTAATGGAAGAATTTATGTAAGCTATAAACTAATCTCAAATAATAATTTTAATGATTTAGTAGAGGATGCTTTTAAATTAACCAACAAGCATACACAAAAAGCAACATCTATAGACGATTCATTAATTATTACACCTAACAATGTACATGGTATTTATTTTAAAGTAGGCGGAGATGTTGCAACTGCAAATCAATTTTTTTTAACGGATAGTGTAACTCATTTTTTAAGAGGGGCATTATATTTTGATGCCACACCTAATGAAGACTCATTGAAGATTGTAAACAACTTTTTGTTAGAAGATGTAAAACACCTTATTAATACTTTAAGGTTTACAAAAAAATAAGATTACCGCTTGTTTGTGCAGCATAAAAAAACTATTTCATTTAAACTAAATTACTATAACTAACTTTAGGCAATAATTAATAAATCAGTTATGGCTGCTTCTAAACCTGTTATATCCACTTCTTTTAGTTACGAAACACTAGAAGAAACCTTGGACATAAAACCAGATGGTGCAAAACTACACATAGGCATACCCAAAGAAATTGCTTTTCAAGAAAACAGGGTAGCTCTCTCGCCTGATGCTGTAGGCGTGTTGGTAAGTAATGGCCATACGGTTATGGTAGAAACTAAAGCAGGAGAAGGATGTAACTATGCAGATAAAGAATATGGCGAAGCAGGGGCAACCATTACTTACGACAGAACTGAAGTTTTTAAAGCACCGGTTTTAATAAAAACTGCACCACCCGTACAAGAAGATTTACCTCTTATTCAAAATGGGCAAACTATTATATCTCCTATTCACTATTCTGCTTTAAATAAAGCAACAGTTAAAAAATTAATGGAGAAAAAAGTTACTGCAATTAGCTTTGATAATTTAAAAGATGATAGTGGCACTTTTCCAATTGTAAGAAGTATGAGTGAAATTGCAGGTGGAGCAGTAATGCTAATTGCTGGGCAATATTTAAGTAGCTTTAATAAAGGTAAAGGAGTTTTGTTAGGTAGTATTAGCGGTATTCCACCTACTAAAGTTGTAATAATTGGAGCTGGAATTGTAGGTGAAGTAGCAACTAGAAATGCCTTGGCTTTAGGAGCAAGTGTTAAAGTTTTTGATAATAATGTTTACAAGCTAAAACAACTACAAAATAATTTAGGACAAAGAATTTGGACAAGTGTTCTTGAACCTAAAATTTTAGCAAAACAATTAAAAACCTGCGAAGTGGCAGTAGGAGCTTTAAGCAATGCTTATGGCCATTCGCCAGTTGTAGTTACCGAAGAAATGGTTGCCAATATGCGTAAGGGAAGCATAATTATAGATGTTGCTATTGATAGAGGTGGGTGTTTTGAAACAAGCCAACTAACCAGCCACGAAAACCCAACCTTTTTAAAATACGATGTAATTCATTATTGTGTACCAAACATACCAAGTGGTTTTGCAAGAACTGCAAGCCAAGCAATTAGTAATGTAATTATGCACCTTATTTTACAAATAAGTAACGAAGGAGGTTTAGACGAAATTATTTGGCACAACTTTAATATAAGAGAAGGTATTTATTTGTTTAAAGGAGCCTTAACAGATTTCTACATCAGTCAAAAATTTGATTTAAAATACACAGATTTGAATTTATTAATTGCCAGCAGAAGATAACAATTCAATTTATATACTTTCTACACTAACTTTAATGCATCTTTTGCAATTTGAGACACATCTTGTTGTTCCATACATTTAAAATGTTTTTTAGGACATTTGTTAAAACCAATTTTACTACATGGGCGGCATCCAAGTTTTACTTCATAATGTAAATTGGTAATTTGGTTGTTTCCAAAATAAGGCGACATTCCAAAACTCGGAATTGTATTACCCCAAACAGAAAGAATGGGTTTTTTAAATGCTGCTGCTATATGCATTAATCCAGTATCGTGTGTTATAATTAGTTTAGCTTTTCTTACTAAATCAGCACTTTCATTAAGGTTAAACTTACCGCAAGCATTGTATATTTTTATTGTATCTATTGCTGCAATTGTATCTCCATTTTCTTTGTCTTCTTTACCTCCTAAAAGAATAATAGGAAAATCTATTTTACTGCATAAATCTATCAGTTTGTTTACAGGCATTTTTTTGGTATTTAATGCTGCACCAATTACAATACCTATATATCCAAACTGGTGTTGTGCAGGTATATCATTTTGTTTAATGCAATCTTTTTCAGGTATAAAATAATCTAATCCTTTACCATCGTTAATTACTCCTATTTTTTTTACGGTTTCTATATACCTATCCACAATATGTATGGGTGGTAGTGTATTAATTTTAAAAGCGGTGAGCAACCATTTTTGAATATTCAGTTTATTATAGGAGAACGATTTTATTTTTAAAGCTTTCTTTATTCTTAGTGTTCTTAAATTATGATGTAAGTCAATAATATAATCATAATTTTCCTGTTTTAGTTGCAGTATAGTCTCATCCCAATTATTGTTTAATAAAACAACTTTATCTATGTAAGAATTATTTTCAACAATAGTAGAAAATGAGGCCTTTGTTAAAAAATGTATCTCTGAATTTGTTACTTGTTGTTTTAAGCATCTTACAACTGGTGTTGTAAGCACAATATCTCCAATAGAGGAGAAACGTATTACAAGAAATTTCATTCAACAAAGTTGCTACCAAAGCCTTTAATTTTTTTATTTGTTGATAAAAAATTAAAAAGCTACGGATTATTAGTTATAATTTTTTATGCAGCTATTGTTTACTTTTGTTATTTTACAACAACATGTTCTATTTCTACTACGCATTATTTTACCTATTATCATTACTACCTTGGAGGGTAATGTATTTTTTGAGCGATTGTTTTTACTTATTAGCATATTATGTAATTAGGTATAGAAGAAATGTAGTTGCCAATAATTTACAAATTGCATTTCCTGATAAAACTGAAAGAGAAAGAATTAAAATTTCAAAAGCTTTTTATCATAATTTAATAGATTCTTTTGTGGAAAGTATAAAGCTCTTAACTATTTCTAGAAAAGAGTTTAATAAACGATGTATTACAAATTTTAAAGTAGTAAATGATTTGTATTCAACAGGGCAAAGTGTTCAATTATTATCTGGTCATTTTTTTAATTCCGAATTTTTGAATTTAGGTTGTGCAGCCAATCTTAAATATCCTTTCTTAGGTGTTTATATGGGGCTTTCTAACAAAAATTTAGAAAAGGTAATGGTAATAATGAGAAAGAAATTTGGTACAATTCTTTTTCCTGCATCCGAATTTAGAACAGAATTTCCTAAGCATAGCAAAAGCGTTTATTCTATTGGGCTTATTGCAGATCAAAATCCACCAATACCAACCAATGCTGTTTGGTTTCCTTTTTTTGGTAGAATGACACCATTTCATACAGGGCCAGAAAAAGGAGCAATACGTATGAATACAGCTATAGCTTTTATAGAGATGACAAAAGTAAAAAGAGGCTACTACAAATTAGAAGCTAAATTGGTTACAACAACACCAAAAGAATTTCTAGAAGGCACTATTACAAAACAACTAGTTGCATTTATAGAAGAAACAGTGAAACAACATCCAGATAACTATTTATGGAGCCATAGAAGATTTAAATATGAATTTGATGAAAAAAAGTATGGTCATTTAGTAATTTAAATAATTTCTTTAGTTAATAAAAAAATGCCAGCACAAAGGCTGGCAAACAATAAAATTTTGATTAAAATATTTATTTAACTCCTCTAACTTTTAAAACTTTATTAAGCCTCTTAAGCATTAAAAACATAATGGATGCAGAGAATAATAACAAAAAGAAATTTAGCCAGAAAAAGTTTGCTTTATCATCGTACTTATCCCACATACTTGCTAAAACACCAGATAGTTTATTACCTATTGAAGTAGATAAAAACCATCCACCCATCATTAAAGAAGTAATACGCACAGGGCTTAGTTTAGATACTAAAGATAAACCCATTGGGCTTAGTAAAAGTTCACCAATGGTAACAACTCCATAACTACCAATTAACCACCAAACACTTACTTTTTCTGCCCCATTATTACCAGCTTTTACTGCTGCAATCATAACTAAAACAGAAAGTGCAGAAACAAATAATCCAAATGCAATCTTAGTAGGTGTACTAGGTTCTTTTTTTCTACCTCTTAAAAATGTAAAAAATGCTACTATTAACGGTGTAAGAATAATTACCCAAGCAGGGTTAATACTTTGGCTTAAATTAGTAGCCCAAATGCTTAGTTCGCCACCTTCAGTTTGCATTTTACTTCTCATGTCATTTCTAAAATAAACTGGGTAATTAAACTCTTTTATTACTACTCCATTTTGTTTTTGAAGCCTAAACATAGAGTCATATAATGGCACAGAATCTTTTTGGTACTTTAAGGTTTGTGTAAATTGTACTGCTTTAAAAACTTTTTCTGTGGTGCCCGATACAGAACGATCTGTGTATCTATCTGCCCAAGTGTTTAATGCGGTGCCATTTTGTTTAAATACAGCCCAAAACATAATTACAACAGCAAAAATGGTAAGCAGTACGCCTATAGGTGTTTTTTCATTTTCATCTGCTTTAAAATACAAAGAGGCATAAAAAAATATAACTGGTACACAAGCAAAAATAAAAGCATCGGTAGAGTCGCTACCAAAAATATTACCTGGCAAAAGCCATCCTAAAACACCAGCAAGTACAGATGGTAAAAGAATAAGAACTGTAATTTTTCCCATACTCATATCTCCTTCTTTAACCCCTTTTTTAATATCAAATGCTGCATAATGTTTTGTTCCAATTACAAAAATTAAAACGCCAATAAACATACCAATACCTGCAGCAAAAAATGCTGCCCCCCAACCTAAAATATTGTATAATACGGCACCAAAAAAATTACAAATAAATGCACCAATATTAATACCCATATAAAAAATATTATACCCTTCATCTTTTTGATGATTGTGTTGTGGTGTAGTGTACACATTTCCTAAGAGGGTTGAAATATTAGGTTTAAAAAAACCATTTCCAACAATTACTAAAGTAATACTAGCATATAATGCAGCTATATTGTGTATGCTCATTAAGCAATAGCCAGCACCCATTAAAAGCCCACCAATTATGATAGATTTTCTATACCCCCAATATCTATCGGCAATTAATCCTCCAATAAAAGGAGTAAGAAAAACCAATGCTATAAATGTTCCATATAAGTCAGCACTCTCAGCCTCGGTCATTGCAAAGCCTGCTTTAACATCTTTAAGGTATAAAGTAAAAATACCTATCATTAAATAATAACCAAACCGTTCCCACATTTCAGAAAAAAATAAAAAGGGTAAAGCTTTAGGGTGTTTTTTCCACATGATTAAAAAGTTTAAATAATAAAAAAGCGGTGAAGAAATTAAATCACCGCTTTAAAAATAAGAAAGTTCAATTATTTAATGCCATGCATCATTTTTTGTAGTTTACCACTTAACATGAATAAAATGCCAGCAGCTAAACCGCACATAACAATAAATACTGTAAAGAATTCGTATAAATTAGTTATTTGAATACCAATAAATGAAGTAGTAGGTTTTGTTTCGCTAGGAATTAATTCACTTAATGTGCCAGCAAATTTATTTGCAGCTGCATTGGCTAAAAACCAAGTTCCCATTAGTAAAGAGGAAAATCTTAATGGCGATAATTTTGCAACCATGGATAATCCTATAGGTGATAAACATAGTTCTCCCATAGTATGCACAATGTATAAACTAAATAACCAAAACATGCTTACTTTGGTGGATGCATCCACACCTTTAACTGCATATGCAATTAATAAATAACCTACAGCAACCAATACTAAACCTAGTGCCATTTTTTTAGGAGTAGAAGGTTCTGCATTTTTATTTCCTAAGGTTAACCATAAAGCAGAGAATACAGGAGCAAGTGCTATAATGGCTAATGGGTTGATAGACTGAAAATAACTTGCAGGCATTTCCCAACCAAAAATATGTCTATCTGTTTGTCTGTCTGCAAAAATGGTTAACGATGCACCTGCCTGCTCAAAAGCACCCCAAAAGAAAATTACAAAAAATGCCAGAATAAAAATTACTAAAATTCTACTTCTTTCTACCGGTGTAATAGTTTTATCAGATAATATAATTACAGGTATGGCAATCATAGAGCCATATATTACCCAGCCAATTACATCCCAATTATTATTAAAAAGAGTTTTAAAATTTAAGAGAAAAAATATTAAAGCAATGGAGCCAACTAGGTAAAAAATATTTTTAGTATCTAATGGTTTTACAGATTTTCCAATTGGTTTTCCATCTTCGGTATTAAGGTATTTATTTTTTAAAGCCATAAATAATAGCAAGCCAATAACCATTCCTATACCAGCTGCAAAAAATCCCCATTTAAAATCTATTTTTTCTGCTAAAGTACCACATACTAAAGGAGAGAAGAAAGCACCCAAATTAATACCCATATAAAAAATTGTGAAAGCACTATCAACTCTTCTATCTCCTGCTGGGTACAATTGGCCAACCATTGTTGAAATATTGGGTTTAAAAAAACCATTCCCAATTATTAGAGCTGTTAAGCCAGCCCACATAAATGTAATTGCCATTGTTCCGGTTGCCGAGGCACTAAAAAACATTAAAAATTGCCCTAATGCCATCAATACTCCTCCAATTTCAATACTTCTTCTATTACCTAAAAAACGGTCGCTTAAATAGCCACCTAATAAAGGAGTTAAATACACTAAACCGGTATAACTACCATAAATATTTGAGGCAGTATCATCGGGCATTAAAAGCATTTTGGTCATATATAACACAAAAATTGCTCTCATGCCATAATAACTAAAACGTTCCCACATTTCAGTAAAAAATAATAAATAAAGACCCTTAGGATGTCCTGAAGTAGGTGCAGCAGTTTGATTCATATACAATTAATTTTCGTTAGAGGTTATTTTGAAGGCTTGAAAATAAGTAGAAAAGTTAATAAACTTCTTAAAAAGTTTTAACAGTTAAAGTAGAGGAATAAAAATTCAATGTTTTGTTTAAAAAATCGCATTTACTTTCGCCTTAAATAATTATGTAAATATGAATATTCTTTTGTTAGGTAGTGGTGGAAGAGAAAATGCTTTGGCATGGAAGATGAAGCAAAGCCATCATTGTAATAATTTATTTATAGCACCAGGTAATGCTGGTACCAATTTAATAGGAATAAATGTATCTATTGATGTAAATGATTTTGAAAGTCAAAAGCAATTTTGCATAGAAAAAAATATAGATATTGTTGTTGTAGGTCCAGAAGAGCCTTTGGTAAATGGTGTGTTTGATTATTACAAGAAAGATGAGTTGCTACAACATATAATTGTAGTTGGTCCATCTGCTAAAGCTGCACAGTTAGAAGGTAGTAAAGCATTTAGTAAACAATTTATGCAAACCTATAAAATTCCTACAGCTACTTATGCAGAGTTTTCTGTTAGTGAAATAGAGGAAGCAAAAAAATATATACAACAACATAGTTTACCCATTGTTGTTAAGGCAGATGGTTTGGCTGCAGGTAAAGGAGTAATAATTTGCGAAACTACCGAACATGCTATTAGTGTTGTAGAAGATATGCTTATACACAAACAATTTGGTAAAGCAAGCGATAAAGTGGTAGTTGAGGAGTTTCTTAACGGAATAGAATTAAGTGTTTTTGCTTTAACAAATGGAAAAGATTATAAAATTATTGGCCATGCTAAAGATTATAAAAGAGTAGGAGAAGGAGATACTGGTTTAAACACAGGTGGCATGGGTTGTGTTAGTCCTGTTGCTTTTGCAGATGAAATTTTTTTACAAAAAGTTGAAGAAACCATTATTAAACCAACAATTAGTGGGTTAGAAAAAGAAGAGCTTATTTATAACGGGTTTGTATTTTTTGGATTGATGAACTGTAATGGCACTCCTTATGTTATAGAATACAATTGTAGATTAGGCGACCCTGAAACTGAAGTAATATTACCAAGGTTGGAAACAGATTTAGTAAGCCTTTTTGCAGCAATGGGTAACAATACTTTGGCAGATGCCAATATTGAATTTTTTGAGGAAAGCTTTGCAACAATTATGGCTGTTAGTGGTGGCTATCCTTCTACCTATAAAACAAATTACATCATTCATAACTTAAATAATTTAAAAACTGAGAAGGATATTTTAATTTTTCATGCAGGCACTAAACAAAATGAAAATGGAGAGATTGTAACTAATGGAGGAAGAGTGCTTGCTGTAACTGCAAAAGGGAGTAGTATAAAAAATGCTGTAGAAAAATCTATCCATGTTTTAAATTCAATATCTTTTGAAGGTATGTATTTTAGAAGAGATATTGGCTACGAGTTTAAGTAAATAATGCTACTAGTATTGAAAATTTTAAAGGCTGCAATATTTAAGTTGCAGCCTTTATTTATTGTTGTTAATAAAACGGAATATTTATTTATTTCTTAATTTGCTGTGGCGTTTTCCATAACCAAAATAAATAATAAAACCAAGAGCAAGCCAGCCAATTAATCTTGCCCAGTTCTCCCAACCTAATCCAAAAATCATAGCACCACAAGATAATACACCTAAAATTGGTATTAATGGCACTAATGGTGTTTTAAATTGGCGAGGTAAGTTTGGTTCTTTTTTTCTTAAAATTATTACAGCAATACAAACCAACATAAATGCAAATAAGGTACCAATGCTTGTCATGTGGCCTACCACATCTCCAGGTACAAAGGCAGCAAATAATGCAACTAAAATAAGAATTACCAAGTTGCCTTTATACGGTGTTTTATATTTTGGATGAACATCAGAAAATGCTTTTGGTAATAAACCATCTTTACTCATGGAGTAAAATACACGGCTTTGTCCCAATAGCATTACAAGAATAACAGAAGAAAAACCAGCAAGAATAGCTACAGTGATAGATTTGCTTAACCAACCATAACCATGCATTGCTTCTTTAATAGCAGCAACAACTGATGCTTCTCCACCTTTACTAGGATCTCTGAAAAAATCTACAGGTGCTAAACCAGATAAAACATGAGAGAATAATACATATAAAAGGGTACAAATAATTAGTGAACCTAAAATGCCAAATGGCATATCTTTTTTGGGATTCTTAGTTTCTTGTGCAGCAGTACTTACAGCATCAAATCCAATAAAGGCAAAAAATACTGTACCAGCTGCTCCTAAAATGCCCATAACGCCTCCAAAATTGTAAGTAGTACCATGATGATCTGTATATTTTGTGGCTTCAGGAATGTAAGGTGTGTGATAAGCAGGGTTAATATAACTCCAACCTAAAGCAATTATTAAAATAACAATAGCAACTTTTAAAATAACTATAAAGTTGTTTACTAGTGTAGATTCTTTAATACCTCTAATTAATAATAAACTAAGTAAAACAACAATACCTAAAGCAGGTAAATTAATAATGCCATTAACCCCATCTACAGAGGTTTGAAATGGTGAATGACACCATTCATAAGGTATAGGGCTTAAATGAAAAACTTCTACTAATAAATTGTTCAAATATTCACTCCATGCAATACCAACAGTAGCAGCACCAACTGCATACTCAAGTACCAAATCCCATCCAATTATCCATGCTAAAAATTCACCCATGGTAGCATAAGTATAGGTGTATGCACTACCAGATATAGGAATAGAGGAAGAAAGCTCAGCATAACACAAACCTGCAAAAGTACATCCTAAGGCCGCTACTAAAAAACCTATAGTTACTGAAGGCCCAGCATTTTGAGCAATGGCTGCAGCTGTACGAACAAATAAACCAGCTCCTATAATTGCACCAATTCCTAAAGCAATTAAACCCCATCCTCCTAAGGTTCTTTTAAGTGAGTTTTCGCCGGTTTCATTTGCTTCAGATAGCAAAATATCAATAGACTTCTTTGTAAATAATCCCATAAAATTGTTTTGGTTAATAGTTTCAGTTTGATTGCCTAAAAATAGGGATAATCTCAAATAATTATTATAAAACTTTTATTAGTGGTTATTATTTGATTAGTGTAGATATTGAGCTAAATACTATATATTGCCTTTTTAAATTAGAAAATAAAACATACATGAGTACTCCAAGTACTACTGCCCCTAAAAAATCTAAACTAACACTTTGGATAATTGTTGCCATGATTCTTGGCGTTTTGGTAGGTTATTTAGTGTTTAATAATACTACCGAAACTTTTAGAAAAGGATTTTCAGGTAACATTAAATTGTTAAGCACTGTGTTTATACGCTTGGTACAAATGATTATTGCTCCATTAGTTTTTACCACCTTAGTAGTTGGTATTTCTAAACTTGGCGACTTAAAGACTGTTGGTAGAGTAGGAGGTAAAGCTATGATATGGTTTATTACTGCTTCTTTAATTTCTTTATTAATAGGCTTAGTACTTGTAAATTATTTTAAACCTGGCCAATACATTCAATTAGGATTACAAGACAGCGAAGGGTTGAAAGATTTAATGACTAAGCAAACATCTTTTTCACTTCAAAATTTTGTTGAGCATGTAATACCCAAAAGTTTTATAGAGGCAATGGCTACTAATGAAATTTTACAGTTGGTAATTTTTTCTATCTTTTTTGGTGTAGCATCAG
>JAIBAV010000167.1 GCA_019695015.1 Chitinophagaceae bacterium | reverse complement strand
CAATTTTAGTGAAAAATCAGCTTATCAACCCAAAAGCTTAGGCAACCAAATGATAGAAAATATTATTATTAATACTGTTGTACCAATGCTTTTCGCTTATGGTTTGTATAATAAGGAAGAACATTACAAAACCAAAGCTATAGAATGGTTACAAGCGTTATCGCCTGAGAAAAATTCTGTAATTACCGAGTGGAAAAATACTGAAATTACCGCCCAAACTGCATTTGATACACAAGCTCTATTACAATTAAATAAATTTTACTGCACCAAATTAAATTGTTTGAGTTGTGCTGTTGGTGTAAAAATTTTAAGAGCTAGCAATTAAAAAAAATCTGTTACCCTTTAGCAGTTTTATTTTATTTGCTCTGTATAAATTGTTATATCTTGCAAACTTTAAAATTTTTGATATGAAATATCTACCATTGAACCCAGAGATTTTTATTCATAATCGTAAGCGTTTTGTAAAAGAAATGGCACCCAACAGTATAGCCATTATTGTAAGTAACGATGAATTTCCTAGCAATGGCGATGCTCTTCATTCTTTTAAACAAAACAGCGATTTATATTGGCTTACTGGCATTGAACAAGAAGATTCCTTGATTATACTTTTTCCAGATAATCCAGATCCAAAATATAGAGAAGTATTGGTTTTAGTTCGTCCTAATGAATTAAAAGAAAAATGGGATGGTAAAAGATTAAGAGCCAACGAAGGTACTTCCATTTCTGGCATACAAACTATAGTATGGTTAGATAGCCTGGATGCTTTAATGCAAGCTTGGATACATTTAGCAGATAATATTTATTTAGATAGCAATGAAAATGATAGAAAAGCTAACCTTATACGTAGCAGAGAATATAGATTTATTGATGAAATGAAGGCTCGTTACCCTTTACACCATTATAAAAGAGCAGCCCAAATTTTTGGAAAACTTAGAGCAATTAAATCTAAAGAAGAAGTTGAAGTAATACAACATGCCATAAATATTACAGATAATACTTTTAGAAGACTTTTACAATTTATACAACCAGGTGTTTTTGAATATGAAATTGAAGCAGAATTAATACATAGCTTTTTAAGCCAACGAGCTACAGGAGAAGCCTATGGTAGCATTTTAGCCAGTGGAGACAGGGCAAGAACCTTACATTATGTAAGCAATAACCAAGAATGTAGAGACGGAGAATTAATATTGATGGACTTTGGTGCTGCTTATGGTGGCTATTGTGCAGATTTAACCAGAACTGTACCGGTAAACGGAAAATTTACCAAACGCCAAAAAATAGTTTATAATGCTTGTTTACATTTACACAATTATGCTAAAAGCATTTTAAAACCTGGAATATCTATTGTTGATTATACCGATAAAGTTGGCGAAGAAGCAACACAGCAATTTTTAAAAATAGGACTACTTAAAAAGATGGATATAAAAAATGAAGACAAAGACAATAGAGCCTATCGTAAATATTTATACCATGGTATAAGCCATCATTTAGGAATTGATGTGCATGATTTAGGTACACGAACTGCTCCAATACAAGCAGGCATGGTTTTTACTGTAGAGCCAGGCATTTATATTGAAGAAGAACAAATGGGAATTAGAATTGAAAACAACTTATGGATAACAAAAAACGGACATATTGATTTAATGAAAAATATTCCGATTACTGTTGAAGAAATTGAGGCTTTAATGAAAAAACAAAAATAATATTAGCAAAATATTCTTATTCAATGATAAAACAAATTCCCAATTTATTTACTCTATTAAATTTATTTTTTGGTTGTTTAGCCGTTGTAACCTCTTTACAAAGTGGTTTAACTATTGTGTTAGATGGATATGGTGAACAATTAGTAGAAATACCTGAAAGCATTTTTATGGCAAGTATTTTTATTGGCATTGCAGCAATAATTGATTTTTTAGATGGTTTTGTTGCAAGGTTGTTTAAAGCAACTTCCGAAATAGGAAAGCAATTAGATAGTTTAGCAGATGTAGTAAGTTTTGGTGTTGCACCTTCCATTATTGTATATCAGTTTTTACGTTTATCATTTGCACAACAAGAAGGTGGTTTAGATGTTAATACTTTATGGCTTATGCCTGCTTTTATCATACCATGTTGTGGTGCATATAGATTAGCCAGATATAATTTAGATACCCAAGAAACTTCAAGTTTTAAAGGTGTTCCAATACCAGCAGTTGGTTTACTTATTGCATCTTATCCAATTGTATATTGGTATAGTGGCAATGCAAATTATTTAATAAACTTATTAAGAAATCAGTGGTTTTGGTATGCTATCATAATTTTAGTGAGCTATCTAATGGTAAGTACATTACCCATGCTCTCTTTAAAATTTAAAGGAGTAAGCTTTAAAAATCTTCTTCCAATTATACTTATTTTATTAATAAGTTTTATTGCAGCATTTTTTGTTGGCTGGTTTGCAGTTACCATAGGTTTTATTACTTATGTAATTGTATCTTTACTTTTTAAAAATTAATATTTACATACAAAAAAAAAATCAAATGTTGTATAATATTCAAATAAAAGTAATGCCTTTAAAAGATTTATTAGACCCACAAGGAAAAGCTATTCAAAATGGGATGAAGAATTTAGGTATTACCAGTGTTACAGATGTAAGAGTAGGTAAACATGTAACATTACAAATTGATGCTGCCAATGAAAACGAAGCAAAGTTAATTGCTGAAGAAGCAGGAAAAAAACTATTGGCAAACCCAGTAATGGAATTTTTTGAAATTGAACTTGTAAATTAATGCTAATATAAAATGCTTTACCTTGTACCAACACCAATAGGTAACTTAAAAGATTTTACTTACCGTGCTGTTGAAATTTTAAAAGGTGTTGATGTAATATTATGTGAAGATACAAGAACCTCATCTCGGCTTTTAGATTATTACGAAATTAATAAACCACTTTCTCCCTATCATAAATTTAACGAACATAAAATTGTTGCTCATTTAGTACAGCAAATGCAAGCTGGTAAAGTAATTGCCTTAATTACAGATGCTGGCACACCAGGTATTAGCGACCCAGCATTTTTATTAGTTAGAGAATGTATTAAAGAAAATATTGTGGTAGAATGTTTGCCTGGTGCAACTGCTTTTGTGCCTGCCTTGGTTAATAGTGGATTGCCAACCAATAACTTTGTTTTTGAAGGTTTTTTACCCTTAAAAAAAGGAAGGCAAACCAAACTTAAACAATTAGCAACCGAAGATAGAACAATAGTAATTTACGAAAGCCCAATGCGTTTAGTAAAAACCTTAGAAGAGCTTGCAATGTACTTTGGTAATGATAGGCTTTGTTGTGTAAGTAGAGAATTAACAAAAATGTTTGAAGAAAACAAACGTGGAACGCTGAAAGAGAATGCCAATTATTTTGCTCAAAAAACAGTAAAAGGTGAAATTGTAATTACAATTGCTGGTGCAGAGTAGTTGCACTTCAAAATTACTTCATTACAAATTGATTGTTATTTAAAAAGCCCTTCTTATACATTAAAATAAGAAGGGCTTTTATTCTTTTTCATTTCAAAATAATTAATGCAATTTATTTAATGCAGCAATAATTCTTTCCCATGCTTTTTCTATATTTTCCAAGCTATTTGCAAAAGAAAAACGAACACAATTAGGTTCCCCAAAAGCATCTCCCATTACACTACTTACATAAGCAGTATTTAAAATATACATACTTAAATCAGAAGCATTAGAAATGGTTGTAACTCCGTCTGATTTACCATAATAATAACTCACATCAGGAAAAATATAAAAAGCTCCTTCTGGTTCGGTGCATTTAAAGCCTGGTATTTGTTTTACAATTTCTAACACTCTCTTCTTCCTTTTTGCAAACTCTTCAGTCATTTCAAAAGTAGGTTTTAAATCTGCTGTAAGTGCTACTACTGCTGCCTTTTGTGTAATAGAACAAGTGCCACTTGTAAATTGTCCTTGTAATTTTTCGCAAGCTTTTGCAATAGTTGTATTTGCAGCTAAATATCCTAAACGCCAACCAGTCATCGCATAGCCTTTACTTAATCCATTTATCACCACTACCCTATCTTTAATGGAACTAAATTGTGCAATACTATTATGTCCATCTTTGTAATTAATAAATTCATAAATCTCGTCTGAAATAATAAAAACATTTGGATATTTTTCAAACACTTTCACTAATTCAGCCAACTCTTGTTTGCTATATACAGCACCGCTTGGGTTACAAGGCGATGAAAACATAAAAACCTTAGAATTTTTTGTAATAGAAGCTTCTAACTGTTGAGGTGTAATTTTAAATTTTGCTTCGGGGGTTGTACTAATTGTAACTACTTTACCTCCTGCAATTTTTACTAATTCGCTGTAAGTAACCCAAAAAGGCGTTGGTATAATTACTTCATCATTCACATCAACCAATGCTAAAATTGCATTTGCTAAGCTTTGTTTTGCACCTGTTGATACTACAATATTCTCAGGTAAGTAATCTAAGTTATTATCTCTTTTTAATTTAGTACATACTGCCTCTCTCAAATCTAAAAATCCTGGAACTGGTGTATAGTGGCTCCAATTATCATTAATTGCTTTA
>JAIBAV010000025.1 GCA_019695015.1 Chitinophagaceae bacterium | reverse complement strand
GTAATACTTTCTCCATTACCATTAATAGTTACAGTATTGGTGGAAGTAGCTCCATAAATAACTGGTATATTTAGAGGGGCTGAAAGAGCATAAGGACCACTACCTACAGCTACATTAAATACAACTGGGCCATTAATGCCACATTTTATATAATCAAAAGCTTCTGCAAAAGTTGCAAAATTACTGCCACCAGTAGGTAAGGCACTATTGATGCTATAAGTACCATTAACAGCTACAGGTGTTAAAATTTGTAAAGAATCGGAATAAACAGAATTGCCACTACAAGTTACCATACAACGATAATATGTAGAAATATTTTGATTAGTACTGAAACTCGGAGAAGCTTGAGCTAAACTTACATCTGTCCAAGGTGCATTGCCTGTTAGGGAGGATTGCCATTTATATGTTTGGCCTATACCACTACTATTGCCTGTTAAACCAAGGGAAAATGTTTCCCCAATACAAGTATTTGTTTTATTACTATTTGCAGTACCTGCAATTGGAGGCACAGTGCAAGAGCCTCCTGGTGTAAAAGTAATTTTAATTTGGGCTCTTGAAGTTCTTAGATTTGTTAGGTTTGGACTTTGAGTGGCTGCACAATAAGAAAGAATGTTAAAACCAGGGTCTTTAGCCCATGCAAAATTTGCAGTAGCCCCTGAAGCAGTTGAACCTCCTGCAGAAACATCCCAATTAGTTGCCATTTCAATTGCACCACCTGTATATAAAAAAGGAGTTGTTAATGTAAAATTAACCCAACCAATTGTTGATGGAAAACTTTGAGTAGTAGATGCATAAACTAAAGTAGCACCAGAAACTAATGATGCAAAATCTTGTGGCACTGGAGTTGGAACTCCGGTTGCTGAAGAGTTTTTCATATAAATATCAAATACAACAGCAGTAGATGCAGAGTAAGCAGCATCATTTGCTTTGTTCCATGCTAGGTTAGTAATTAGCATACCAGGTTGAATGCCTGCATTACTTAATTCTGCAGCTGTGTAAACAATAAAGTGTTTGGAGTATATAAAAGAACTAGAACTTCCTGTACAATATATAGGCCCTGCATCTGTAGCAGCACCATTAGCTGTAGTTCCAGTTACTGAACCTGCACCAATAATCACATCAGTTTGTGCATTTATTTTAATAAAACTTACAGAGAATAGAATAAAAAAAAGTAAAAATTGTTTTTTCATAATCAGTTAGTTTGGTTAAGAAAATTTAATAAATAACAGGACATTAAAAATACAAAAATTAAAGCAAGTGTAAGTATATAATTTATACCAATATAAAATGTATATACAATTCAATAGTTTATCAATAGAAGTATGCAAGTTTACTGTAGCTATTGTTTTGCCTTAATATCTATCAATTCTACTTCAAAAATTAAAGCAGAACCACCAGGTATATCATTTCCTGCTCCTCTGTCGCCATAGCCTAAATCAGATGGAATATACAATTTCCATTTGCTTCCTTTGGGCATAAGTTGTAATGCTTCTGTCCAACCTTTAATTACTCCAGTTACAGGAAATTGAATAGGCTCGCCTCTTTTTCTACTATTATCAAATTCAAATCCATTTACTAAAGTGCCTACATAGTGACAAACAACAGTATCTTGCAAAGTAGGTTTTGCTCCATTACCTACAGTAATTACCTCATATTGTAAACCACTACTTGTTGTAATTACTCCTTGTTTCTTTTTATTGGCTTCTAAAAATTTTTTTCCATTTTCTTTTTCTTTAGATGCTTTTTGTACGGATAATTCTTGCACTTTGGTATTGATAACTTGATTGATAGTATTTTCATCAAACTTTAAGTTTGATTTTTTAAATATATCTTTTAACCCTTCAATGAATGCATTATAGCTTAAGGTATCAATATGGTTTGCGTTTAAGTTCAAAGCTATTCTAGTGCCTAATGCATAACTTAAAGAATCTAATCCTGTTTTTAAAATAAATCCTTTTGTTGGCTTTGATGATGTTGTTTTTGTTTGTTGTACAACTTTCTTAGGTGTTGTTTTTGTTTGTTGTGCAATTGCTATAAGTGGACACATAGCAATTAAGATAATTACTCTCTTCATTTAATTTTGTTTTTTAAATTTATTTTAGATAACCAAGAATTTTAAGCATACTGGAGGCAGACTGTTCTTTTGCATAAACCCAATCTATTAAGTTACCATTTTTATCATGTTCAATTATTACATGTTTTGGAGAAGGAATTAAACAATGCTTTATACCACCATAACCGCTAATTTGGTCTTGATAGGCACCTGTATGAAAGAAACCTAAATAAAGAGGTTCTTTGTTGGCATCATCCTCTGGCTTATTGCTTTTTATTTTGGGTAAAAAAACTTCTTTTATATGTTCTTCACTATCGTAATAATCATGGCTATCACATGTAATACCACCTAAAACTACACGCTGGTATTCATTATCCCATTTATTAATAGGAAGCATCAAAAATTTTTCTCCTATACCCCAAGTATCTGGCAAAGTGGTAATAAAAGAAGAATCTATCATGTACCAGGTTTCTCTATCATTTTGTTGTTTTTCGCCTATTATGCTATAAATATGAGCCATACTTTCGCCAACTGTATAACTACCAAACTCTGTAAAAATATTAGGTACCGGTACTTTAGCTTTTTTGCAAGATTTTTTGATATTACTTACAATTTCATTAATCATAAATTGATAATCGTACTCAAAGCCTAAGGAATGTTTTATAGGGAAGCCACCACCTATATTTATTGAATCTAATTCGGGACAAATTTTCTTTAACTGGCAATAAAGGTTAATTACCTTATTTAATTCACTCCAATAATAAATATCATCTTTTATTCCTTTATTTAAAAACACATGTAGCATTTTTAAATAAAATTTTGATTCGTTGCCTTCTATTTCATCTACATAAAATTCTAAAATATCTTTTGCTCTTATTCCTAATCTAGATGTATAAAAAGGGAAATTGGGTTCTTCTTCTGCAGCCACTCTAATTCCAATACCAAAAGGTTGTTTAACAGTTTTTTTATATGCTTTTAACTCTTCTTTATTATCTAATATTGGTACTACATTTTTAAATCCAGAATTTATTAGTTTAGCTATTCTAGAAGTGTAGGCCTTTTGTTTAAAACCATTGCAAATAATAAATACATCTTTTGTAATTTTTCTTCTTTTATATAACTGATTTATTATTTCTATATCGTAGGCAAAAGATGTTTCAATGTTAATATTGTGCCTTAATGCTTCTTCCACCACAAAAGAAAAATGAGAGCTTTTGGTACAATAACAATAATTGTATTTTCCTTCGTATTTATGTTTTTTAAAAGCATTGGCAAACATTTGTTTTGCCTTATTTATTTGCATTCCTATTTTAGGTAAATAGGTTAGTTTTAATGGCGTTCCATACTTTTCTATTATTGGTTTAAGGTTAATGCCATTAAACTCTAAAAAATCATTCTTATCACTAATGTTAAAGTCTTCCTGAGGAAAGTGAAATGTTTGATGCACCAGGGAGGTGTAGCTGTTTGTCATTCTTAATAACTTCTATTAAAACATTAAAATTAAAAAGTAAGTAACAAAAATACAATTTTGAAGTATGCAAAATTAAAAAGCCGAAGAAAATTTTCTTCGGCTAAAAATATAACTTTATTTAAAAAAATTATTTTACAGAAGCTACTAAAGCTTTAAAGCTTTCGGGATTATTCATAGCTAAATCTGCAAGTACTTTTCTGTTTAAATCTATTCCTTTAACTGATAACTTATTGATAAATTGGCTATAAGTTAAACCTTCTTCTCTAACTGCTGCGTTAATACGAGCAATCCATAATTGACGATATTCTCTTTTCTTTAATTTACGACCTACATAACTGTAAGTCATCCCTTTTTCTACAATATTTTTGGCAACTGTATATACATTTTTACGTTTGCCATAAAAGCCTTTTGCTTGTTTTAATATTCTTTTTCTGCGAGCTCTAGAAGCTACTGCATTTACTGAACGTGGCATAATTGGTTTAATTTAATTTCGGTAAAATTTAATAATTAAAAACCGAAAAAGTGAAATGAATTTGGTTAATTACTTTTCTTGTTTAAGTGTTTATTTTAATCCTAATAATCTTTGAACAAAATCTTTATTAGCAGAACCTACAACACCTGCTTTACGCATGTTGCGTTTGCGTTTTTTAGATTTTTTAGTTAGGATGTGGCGTTTAAACGCTTTTTGAAAAGTAATTTCGCCTGTGCCGGTTACTTTAAACCTTTTTTTTGCACTTGAGTTTGTTTTTACTTTAGGCATAAATAATCTGGTTAAGATTACACCCTGCTGGCGTTCTCGAACAGACGAGAAACTTGTTGAGCCTTGTGGGTAATATTTTTGGGATTGCAAAATTAGGAGTTTATACTAAAATAAACAACAAAAAAGTAAGAATATAGCAATTATATTAGAAGTATTAGAAATTTCTATGTTTTTTCACCCATTCATTAATGTATTTAACAATTTCACTTGTATTAGTACCTGGTGCAAAAAGTTTACCTACACCTAGTTCATTTAAATCATTCATATCATCTTCTGGAATTATACCTCCACCAGTTAGCAAAACATCATTCATGTTTTTTTCTTTCATTAAGTGCATTATTTTAGGAAACACTGTTTTATGAGCACCACTTAATATACTTACACCTATAGCATCCACATCTTCTTGCAAGGCAGCATTTACAACCATTTCAGGAGTTTGCCTTAAACCAGTATATATTACTTCCATACCAGCATCTCTTAAAGCAGTTGCAATAACTTTTGCTCCTCTATCATGTCCATCTAATCCAACCTTTGCTACTAAAACTCTTATTGGTCTATTCATAATTATTTAATATAATATAGTGTAAAAGTAATTATTTAAAATATTCATTTTGTTTTATGGCAATCTATTATAAAATACAAAGCCATTTTTTTGGTATAACATTTTTAGATTCTGTACCGTATCTAATATTTTTTTATTTTGAATTTTTGTAGATATGTAAACTGGTTTATCAATTTTTCCATACAACATCCACTGCATATTTTTTGTTGAATCAAAATTTGCTGGTTGCTTTTTTGAATAAAAGAAATGAGCATAACTTTTGTAACCCCAAGTATCTATATAACAATCCTCGTTTTGTTTGCTTTCAAAAAATTCAATATTTGCTCTTTGAGATATTGCCTCTACTTTAGGTGCAATTAATACAGCAGTAAAAAAACAACATACAGTTACACTAGCATACAATAACTGCGTTTTTAATTTTATTTTTTTACTACACAAAAAATATACAACAGAAAATAAAAGTAACAAACCTCCTACTCCATCTATCCAATACCATTGAACATTGGCTTGCAAATTCCCTTTTGCAAAATCATCTTTTATATAATGTACCCATTTATTTTTATATTGTAATACTATGGGTAAAACAGTAATTATTAAGCCTAATGTTACCCCTACTAAAGCAAATAATATTTTTAATAGAGTGTGTATTTTTTTTATTCTCCCCTCCCATAATTCATATATAAATAATGCAGCAATAAATGTTAATGGAAACCAACATAAGGAAGAGTAATGAATAATTTTTGTTTTAACAATTGAAAACAATAATAAGGTAACCCAAAATAAAATAACCATCCATAGTTTAAACTCTTTTTGTTCTTTGTTTCCATTTTGTATCATTTGCCCGCTTATAAAAAATATGGAAGCAGGAAAACAGCCTACTAATAAAACCCACCAATGATAAAAAAATGGTTGGCCATGTCCTGCATCGCTAGTACTAAAAATGGCAACCTGCCTTTGTGTAAATTCTATGATAAATGCTGGGCCATTTTTTAATAAATCTACTCCAAACCATGCAAAGCAAACGACTAAACAACTAAGTAAGATAAGAATAAAATTTTTAGTTGAAATATTAAATTTACCTTTGTTTAATACTACATAGGTTAGCATACAAAGCATTGCAATTAAAATTGCCACAGGGCCTTTAGTTAAAACAGCAAGCCCTAAAAAAAGTCCAACTAAAACAGCTTGTTTGGTTTTACTATTTTCATACGTTATTAAAAGATAATAATGGTAAATAGCTAAAAAAATAAATAGGTTAAACCAAGGATCTATAATACCACTTTTAAAATATAAAAAGGTTACTAAAGTGCCTAAATAAGTTAGCACCCAAATACGAGCTAGGTTTTCGTTATAAATTTTTTTACCAATTCTAAATAGTAATACTAAAGTTAAAATACCACAAACAGCATTTGGAAATCGAGCAGCAAACTCATTAATACCAAAGGCTTTCATACTTAATACTTGCATCCAAAAAAACAATGGAGGCTTTTCGGTAAACTTGGAATAATTAATTTGAACATCAAAGTAATTACCTGTTGCAATCATTTCTCTGGCACTTTCTGCAAAATTTATTTCGTCCCAATCAAATAAATGAACATGGCCTATAAAAGGAATAAAAAGTATTGCTGCAAAAATTGCAATGGTAAATTCATTTTTAAATACATACTTCATGTTAGTGCAAAAGTAAGTAAGACAGCTTAGTTCCTTATTTTTGTTGAAAATAAAGTTTCATGCATTCGTTTAAAGAATTGGTAAATATTTTTGCAACTCATTTTAACCAAGCACATTTTCCAGACAATCCTAACAGCTTATATGAACCATGTAATTACTTTTTAACTTTAGGAGGTAAAAGAATAAGACCCATTATGTGTTTAATGGGTAATGAATTATTTGATGAAATTAAACCAGATGCATTTTATGCAGCCACTGCAATAGAACTGTTTCATAATTTTTCTTTAATACATGATGATATTATGGATGCTGCCTCTTTAAGAAGAGGAATGCAAACAATTCACACAAAATACAATCCTAATACTGCTATTTTAAGTGGAGATGTAATGCTAATAAGATGTTATGATTACATCAACAAAATACAGCCAATTTATTTGCCTAAAGTGCTTCATTTATTTAATAAAACAGCTAGAGAAGTTTGCGAAGGCCAACAATTAGATATGGATTTTGAGAAATTATCTGCCGTAAGTTTAGAAGATTATATAAAAATGATTTCTTTAAAAACATCGGTATTAATAGCCTCTAGTTTAGAAATTGGTGCTGTTTTAGGTGGTGCAGGAGAAGGTAATTGCAAAAAGATTTATGATTTTGGAATTAATTTAGGTATAGCCTTTCAAATACAAGACGATTATTTAGATGCATTTGGAGACCCAGAAAAATTTGGTAAGCAAGTTGGTGGCGATATTAAACAAAATAAGAAAACATTTTTGCTGCTGCATGCTCTTGAAGTTGCCAATCAAAATCAAAGAGAAGAATTAATTAATTTATTACAAACAGATTCTTCAGATAAAGTTGAAAGAGTTACTACTATTTTTAAAGCATGTAATGTAGATGCCTGGGCAAATGAATTAAAAGAAAAATATGTACAAACTGCATTTAAAAATTTAGAAGAAATTGCAGTAACCTCTGTAAGAAAAAAATATTTGCAAGAGCTTGCATCGTTTTTAATTAAACGAGATATTTAATAACAGCCATTTTGGTTTAATAAGAATTGTGTTGTAAAAATTAAACTCCTGTCATTTAATTATAGCTTAATAACATTATTCTAAAATTTATATTTTATTGGAATACTACTTATATTAGCAATGTATTAAAACCAACTAAAACTAAAGCTATATGTCTTTATTCCGTAAAAAATCTTTAGATAAAATTAATATTGAGTTTACTGAATCGCACCATCAACAAGGTTTAAAAAGGGTTTTAAACGTTAAAGATTTAACCTTTATGGGTATTGCAGCAGTTGTAGGTGCTGGTATTTTTTCTACAATTGGCAAAGCATCTTTTGATGGAGGACCTGGTGTTGTATTTTTATTTTTAATAACTGCTGTAACCTGTGGTTTTAGTGCTTTGTGTTATGCAGAGTTCGCTGGCAGAGTTCCAATTTCTGGCAGTGCTTACACCTATGCTTATGTAAGCTTTGGAGAAATAATTGCATGGATAATTGGTTGGGCTTTAATTTTAGAATATGCTATTGGTAATATAGTTGTTGCAATAAGTTGGAGTGGATATTTTGATAATTTATTACAAGGTTTAGGAGTTCATTTACCCAAATGGTTATTAGCCGATCCTTTTACTGCATCTGAAACTTTTAAGGCTGCCATTGCAGAACAAGCTAGTGGAAAACCATTATCTGCAGCTATGCAAGAAGCTATTAATATTTACAATAGTGCTCCAATAATTGCAGGTAAACATATTTTCTTTAATCTGCCTGCATTTATTATTGTTGTACTGATAACCTTACTTGCTTATGTAGGTATTAAAGAAAGTAAAAAGAGTGCTAACTATATGGTAATTTTTAAAATTGCAGTTATCATTTTTATTATAGTAATGGGATTTTTTTATGTGGATGCAAAAAACTGGAACCCATTTTTACCTAATGGCTTTGGTGGTGTTTTAGCTGGCGTATCTGCTGTGTTTTATGCCTACATTGGCTTTGATGCAATAAGTACTACTGCAGAAGAATGTAAAAATCCACAAAGAGATTTACCAAAAGGTATGATATACTCTTTACTAATTTGTACTGTTTTATACATATTAATTGCATTGGTTTTAACCGGCATGGTTAATTATACTGAATTAAATGTAACCGACCCATTGGCTTTTGTTTTTGAAAAATTAGGCTTACATAAAATAGGTTATATAATTTCCATAAGTGCAGTAGTTGCAACTACCAGTGTATTATTAGTTTTTCAATTAGGTCAACCTAGAATTTGGATGAGCATGAGCAGAGATGGATTATTACCTAAAAGATTTGCTAAAGTACATCCTAAATTTGGCACCCCTTCGTTTGCAACTATTGTTACAGGTTTATTAGTTGGAATACCAACTTTAATAATGCCAGCCGACCTTGTAACTGACCTTACAAGCATTGGTACTCTGTTTGCATTTGTATTAGTTTGTTTAGGCGTTTTAGTTTTACCTAAACTAAGTAAAGAGCAAACAAAAGGAAGGTTTAGATTACCTTATATTAATGGCAAATTTATTATTCCAGCTTTAGTAATATTGTTTATTTGGTTTACTAAAGAAAGAATAGAAAATTCTTTTTTACAAATAGGAAGTGAATCTTACCACGAAATTTTATTTTTAATTTTTATCCTTATCTCTGTTGTTATTGCAGTTTTTAGTTTTATAAAAAATTATTCTCTTATCCCAATTATTGGTGCTTTATGTTGTATGTATTTAATGATAGAAATTCCTGCAGAAAGTTGGATTTGGTTTTTTGTTTGGATGGCAATTGGTTTAAGTATTTATTTTATGTATGGTAGAAAAAGAAGCAGGTTAAATAATGCATAAATGTGAATGTTTATATTTTATTTAGGTGTTTTCTGTAAATATTTTTTTTAATTATCTCGTCTTTTGTGCAAGCATTGATAAAGTGCAAAAGCATGTAAGGAATATTAACTTTGTGCATTAACAATTCACATCAAAAAGTTTTAATTGTACATTATTGTAAATAAAAAGCACCGTTATTTATTATAATAACGATGCTTAATTTATTGGTTAAAATAACTGTTTACTTCACAAATAACAATTCTCTATATTTAGGTAAAGTCCATTCATTATTGCAAACTAAATGTTCTAATTTATCTACATGATAACGTAGTATTTCAAAGTATTTAGCCTTCACATCTGTATCATAAGCAATTGCTTTTGTTCTCGTATCTTCAATTTTATTTGCTACTTTTCTAGCTTCAACCAAAGCATCTGCATTATTGTAAACTTGTTGTAAGTGGTTGCTAATTTCTTCTACAATTTTAAGCTGTACAGCATAGTTTTTTGCTGGTAATCCAATTTGCTTTAAGCCATTGATATTATTCAGTAATTCATTTTGATATTTTACTGCAACGGGTATAATATGGTTCAGTGCTAAATCTCCCATTACCCTTGCTTCTATTTGTACTTTTTTAATAAATTTTTCAAGCTCAATATCATGCCTAGCTTCTAATTCAGCTAAAGTAAATACTCCATTATTTTCAAATATTTTTTTAGCTTTATCTGTAACCATTGCATCTAATGCTTTTGGTGTTGTTGGCACATTTGGTAAGCCTCTCTTTTTAGCTTCTTTGTGCCAAGCTTCGCTATACCCATCTCCTTCAAATAATACTTTTTTACTGTGTGTAATATATTTTTGCAATGTTTGTAAAATTGCAATTTCTTTCTTTTCTCCTTTCTCTATTAAGCTATCCACTTCGTGTTTAAAATTCTTCAAAGTTTCTGCCATTATAGTGTTTAAAGTGGTCATTGCATTAGCACAATTTGCACTTGAGCCAACTGCTCTAAACTCAAATTTATTTCCTGTAAAAGCAAAAGGGGATGTTCTATTTCTATCGGTATTATCTAATAATAATTCAGGAATACTTTTATGTATATCTAATTTCAAAATAGCTTCATCTTGTTCATCAAACTTATCTCCTACCCTTGTTTCTACTTCTTCTAAAACTTTTGCTAAATATTGCCCCACAAATACCGAAATAATTGCTGGTGGTGCTTCATTAGCACCCAACCTATGGTCGTTACCTGCACTTGCAATGGCAGCTCTTAATAAATCGGCATAATCATGCACTGCTTTAATGCTATTTACAAAAAATGTAAGAAACATTAAATTTGTTTTAGGAGTTTTGCCAGGTGCTAATAAGTTTACACCTGTATCTGTACTCATACTCCAGTTATTATGTTTTCCACTACCATTAATACCATCAAATGGTTTTTCATGAAAAAGAACTTTTAATTGGTGCCTGCTAGCAACACGTTCCATTAAATCCATAAGCAGTGTATTGTGATCTACAGCAACACTCACTTCTTCAAATATAGGAGCACACTCAAACTGGCCTGGAGCCACTTCATTATGCCTTGTTCTTAATGGAATACCTAATTTATAAGCTTCAGCCTCAAAGTCTCTCATATAGGTATAAATTCTATCGGGAATAGAGCCAAAATAATGATCTTCTAATTGTTGTCCTTTTGCAGGTGATGCACCAAAAACTGTTCTTCCGCATTGCATAATGTCTGGTCTGGCATTTGCCAATCCTTCATCTATTACAAAATATTCTTGCTCCCAGCCAAGTGTAGCAGAAACCTTCGTAATATTTTTATCAAAATAATTACAAACATCTACTGCACTTTTATTAAGTGCTTCTAATGCTTTTAATAAAGGTGCTTTATAATCCAAAGATTCGCCTGTATAGGAAATAAAAATTGTAGGAATACACAAGGTTTTACCATTACACATTTCCATAATAAATGCAGGAGAAGAAGGATCCCATGCAGTATAACCTCTTGCCTCAAAAGTGGCTCTTAATCCACCATTTGGAAAGGAGGAAGCATCTGGCTCTTGTTGCACCAATGCAGCACCATCAAATTCTTCAATAGCTGTACCATCGCTTTTTAAGGTAAAAAATGAATCATGTTTTTCTGCAGTTGTACCTGTTAATGGTTGAAACCAATGCGTAAAATGGGTTACTCCTTTATTTTCAGACCATGCTCTTAAGCCAATTGCAATTTGATTAGCTACAGAACGATCCAGTTTTTTACCAGTATTTATACTTGTACTTAAGCTTTTATAAGCTTCATCACTCAAATATTCTCTGGCTACTTTTAGTGTAAATACATTTTCTCCGAACAAAGGAGTAATTTTTGTTGGGCCAATATAATTTATATCTGATTTTGAAAGATTGGCATTAATTGCCGAAAACCGTAATGACATATATTTTTTATTTATTCATGCAAATATGAGGTCATTATTTCAAAAAACAGAAATTTTTTGAATAATTTTTCAAAAAATAATACATTATCCTTAAAATAGTTTACATATTTATTTTTTTAATTTAAATAAATTCTTATTCTTAAAAATACTTTCAAAATTAATATTGGCAAAAACTAATGTAACTAAAATTGGTAAAACCAAGCTTCTGTAACGTACTATTGCTCCAGAAAATGTAACTGTATATCCTGCAATTAATAACATAGTAATACCAAAAAATAAACAAGCATAAACAACAGGTGGCATAACAATTTTTTTCTTTCTTTTAACCAGCAGGATAATTAATATTATTATCATTCCTAGGTTTTCAATTATAGCAGGTATATAACTTAAATTTTTAAAATTAAAAATATGAGGTTGCATAAAAGCCATATCTAAAGCATTAGGCAAATAATGTAAAAAACCTGCAAAACTAGGATCAATGCTTTTTGCAATAATGGAACTACCTCCATCTAAGATTGAAAATTCATGTTGTTTTACAGAAATATAATTAGGAAAATTTAGTTTTGAATGTATGAATGGTGATATAAAGAAAAGAATGATTGCAACAACATAAACCAAGATAAAGCTTAATAAATGTTTTTTAGATTGTTGGGCTACCCACCATGCAAACATTGCCAACAACAACAGCAAAGCAACATAACTTCTTAAAAAGAAAATAATAAAAAGTAAAGACAATACAAGTGCTACTTTTTTAAAACTATATCCTTTTAATAAACATACATTAAAATAAAAAAATACCATACCAATTGCAGAAAACAATAATCCATCTTTATGAATACCACTGCACCAAAACAAAAAGGATGGTATAAAAAAAATTGGAAGAATGAGTATTACTTTATTAACGTTAAAAACATTTTGCATTAACCTATAAAAAGCAATCAATCCAAAAAAGAAAAGGAAATTAAAAAATATAATATTGATATAATAATTCTTAAAACTAAAAACATTGCATACTGCTAATAATTTAATAATAATATTACTCTTTAAATCATTCCAATAAGAATTATCGCCTACAAAAACATTACCAGTTGTTTGGTAACCATAAGTAAAAATATCTTTAAAAAAATGTAATGGTTGGGTAAGTAAAATATTTGTTTCTTCTAAACTGTAAGCATAAAAACGAAAACTATCGCTATTGATGTGGTATGCAGGAAGTGTGTAAAACCAAGCATAAGCAAGCCCAGCAAGAACTTTAATTAAGAATAAACTAATTAATATGGGTTTCTCTAAATTAGAATTAGTGAAAAACTTTATTCTGGTTAGTGCAAAACAGAACAATATTAGATACAATAAAAAAAGTATAATTTGCAAGTATAAAATTTGGAGCAATTTAAGAAAAACTGCATTATAAATTTTTTATACTATTATTTAAGTTTACACTTTTTTTGTAATGTTTAGATACTTTTCTTCAAAACTTGGGAATAAAGCTTGGTGATTAATTATGTTTAAATGTTTAGTTGCAACCTCGCTAAAAACATTTCTAAAATCTGTTGTTACTGCAAGATCTCTTCCATCTTCTAAATTCTCTACTGCTAAAGGCTGTATATTACCAAATACTCTTCCTCCAGATATTTTATTGCCAATAATAAAATTACAACTAGCTCTTCCATGATCTGTACCTCCTGTACCATTTTGCTTTACTGTTCTTCCAAATTCAGTCATAGTCATAATAACTACATCATCTTGAAATTTTTCCAAATCAGTCCATAATGCAAATATGCTATTGCTAAGGTCTTCTGCGTTTCTAGCAAAAATGCCCGTTTCTTTTCCTTGGTTAAAATGTGTATCCCAACCACCATGTTCAGCAAATGCAACTTCTAATCCAACATTCATTTTAATTAACTGAGCAATTTGGTTTAAGCTTTTACCTAAATCAGAATTTGGATATACAGCCCCATTTTCTGGTTGATAATTTTCTATTTTAGCATTTTTTAAAATTTTAATTGCTTCAAAACTTTCTTTTGCGGTTGCATTGATAATATTTGTAGATGTTTCATCGTACATTTCTTCTAAGCTTTTACCTACATTGATAGAGGTAGATGACACATTGTTGGATTGTAACGCAAAACTTTTAATGCTACTCATTGCAATGGCTTCATTATTTCCATAAAAACTTCTGGGTAAAGTTGCTGTAAGGCTTACTGCTCTAAAAGGTGTTGCATCATGCCCCATCAAACCAACTGCTCTGTTTAACCAGCCAGAAGAAGTTGACTTAGAAAATGGCGTTCCGCTTTCCATATAATCTTGTGCATCAAAATGACTTCTTGTATTATTTGGGCTGCCAATGCCATGTACAATAGCTAATCTTTTTTCATCAAATAATTTCTTAAATGCATTTAATGATGGGTGTAAACCAAACCTTCCATCTAAATCAATTAGTGAATTGTTATTTCCTGCTTCTATAAATAAATTAGGCCGTGCAGCTTTTAAAAACTGATCTGTAAAAGGTGTAACAGCCATTAAACCATCCATTGCACCACGTTGAAAAATGCAAATTAAAATTTTATTTTTTTTGTACAAATTTTGTTGCTTAAAACTTTCTGCTGCTTTTACAACAAAACCAGGTACACCGCCAAGCCCAATTCCAAACATGGCTAACCCAGTATTTTTTAAAAATGCTCTTCTCGTTTTCATAACTATATCTTTTATCTTCTCTGAAATTCAGGAGAACCTAAAATAATTCCAATAATTTGCATTAAGGTTTTGTTATGACCCTCCTCTTTGCGATTTTCTTTTTCGTAAGTACTAAGAATATCATTTTGAAAAATATCTTCTTCATCATCCATTGTACTCTGGTTGCTGGTGTTTGCAACATTTTGCACTTTTGATTTGTTTAACTTGCTCTCTAAATTTTGCTCATTTAATAAGGGTTTTAGCCTTTTTATAGTGGCATCAATATTTCTTTGAGGTAACAAAATTTTTGCATAAACTGCTAATGCATTTTCTGCACTTTCAGGTTCTTGGTCATTATTTAAAGCACTAACATTATATTTAATGCCTGGCAATTTATTGGTAGCAATTAATAACCCAAAGTTCATTCTATTAATTAAAGTTCCTGTATTAATCCAGTAATTTGAATTATCAGGAAACCCAGTTGGAGCCTGATAAGCATATAGTTTTTGCCCCATATTACTCACCCAATTATACACTGTAAACGGCCTTTTAACTTCTGCATGTAAAACTCTAATACTACTTATTGCTAACTCAAAAGGAGATTTTACTTTTTCTCTTAAAGCATCCTTATTCCAAAATTCAGGAGATGAAACCATGGTCAGTATTACTTGTTTAATATTACCATTGGTTAATAAAAATGTTTTAGCCATTTTATCAATAAGGGCTGAGGAAGGATTATCGCATACAAACCTAACAGCTAATTTTTTACTGATAAATTTGGCTGTGGATTGATGATTAGCCAACATTTTTAGAAGCATAATTCCTTCTTGATAACCACCGTCTGAATTAAATTTTTTTCCTAAAATAATTTTTTCACCATCATCATGTCTATTTGCAGCAAACAAGAAATCTCCATCTCTTACAAAACCATTTTCAGTAAATTTGTCTTTATTTTTTTCAATCATTTTTTTCAAATTGCTTAAAGGCCCATTATCAGAAATGGGGTAAATTGTCCAGCCTGTTAAAACCCTTGCCACTTCTGTTACATCATTTTGTGTATAACCACCATCTACTCCTAAAGTGTGCAATTCCATAACTTCTCTTGCATAATTCTCGTTTAATCCACTACTTCTCTTCTTGTTAAGTTTCTTATTTTCTTTGTTGGAAAAATTATTTCTTCTGTTCTCTAATTTTGTTGCTAATTCATTGTTATTGGAGGAACTCATTGCATTATCTAAATACAAAAGCATAGCAGGCGATTTTGCTGTTGCAATTAATAAATTTTCAAAATTACCTAACGCATTTCTTTTAATTGCATCTCTTTCGTACACAGGAATAAATTGTACACATTGGTTTTTGGTAGCTGCTATATTAAAATGGTTATACCAAAAATCAGTCATAACCTCTACAAGTTGGTTATTAGTATAAGCGGCTCTTAAAACTTTATTATTTATTTGTAGCCTCATTAATTCTCTTACAGGCAACCAACCTTTTTGCTTCATATAAGCTGCAAGTTTTTGTTTTATATCTGCTTCCTTTTTATTTGTTGCTTCTTCTTTTGTAATTACACCCTCCTTTAAAGCAGCCCTTAATATTTGGTTATTTTTAAAATATT
>JAIBAV010000155.1 GCA_019695015.1 Chitinophagaceae bacterium | reverse complement strand
ATAATAGATATTTATGGTTGTTCTACTTTATTGGTTTTATTTTTTTCTTCAATTACTTTAGCTAATTTTTGTTCAGCTTCTTGTTTTAACTCTGTAATAGTTGCATTTTCTGCAATACTTTTAAAGGTAGCTTCTGCATTAAAATAATCTTTTTGAATAAAGTAAATGTCTCCTAAAAGAAGATAGCTTTTGGTAACCCAATACTCATACGAGCCATATTTTTTAATTACATCAAAAGCTGCTTTTTCAGCATCGTTTAATTTGTTTTGTAATAAATATATTTCTGCAATTCTGTATTGAGCTTCTGCACTAAATTCAGATGTAGCAATTTGTATCACTAATTTATATGCAGAGATTGCTTCTTGTAAGTTATTGTTGATTTGATGGTTTTTGGCTACAATCATATTTGCCATCATTTTATCATCGGCTGCAATTCCTTTTTCTTTTAACAATTCCTGTGCATTTGGTAATGCTTCTGCCCATTTTAATTGTTTATACTGGCAACGTAATAAGCCACGCATTGCTTCTAACTTATTTTCTTGTTGCATTGTAAGGCTTTTAACCTGAGTAAAATATTTTTCGGCATTGAGATAATCTTTTTTGTCGAAATAATATATTCTGGCACATTGCAATGCACTACGTTCTGCATAAATATTTGGTGCTTTTGCAGCAACGGCAATATAAAAAGGCAAAGCTTTTTCATAATCTTTTTTAGATACATTTATTTCTGCAGAAAAATAATTAGCTTCTATATTGTACCTTCCATCAGGAAATTTAGATAAATATTCTGCAAAGCCCCTTATTGCATTTTCAAACTCTCTTGCCTCGTACTTTATTAATGCTGCTTTAAAGGTTAAGGAGTCTTCTTCGTTATAAGAAACTGGTTTACCATTTTCTCTCATAAAGGATATAAACTCTCCTGGTTTTTGGTCTTCAATAAATATTTTTCTAATATATTCTATGGCTCCATCACTTTCTGGAGAATTTGGATATTTTATAACCAATGTTTTGAACAGCTCTAATGCATTGGCATATTTTGTTAAGTTAAAATATGCAATACCATTATTTAAGTATGCTTGAGGATGAAAGGCAGTTGCATTTTTATCTTTAATTACTTTATCTAAATATGGAATAGCATCTGCCCATTTTTCTTCTGCCAAATAAGTGTTAGCTACTTCTAAATAAGCTTCTGTTATTAATGGAGAATTTGGATATCTTATTGCTATACTTTGTAGTAAATTTATTTTTTCTGTAAACTTATTATTGGCACCTGCAATAATTGCTTTTTGGTATAAGGCATAATCTGCCTGGCTTAAATTTTGCTCAATTACTACTTCATACATTTTTAAAGCCTGGTTGTAGTTTTTTAACATAAAAAAACAATCAGCACTTCTTATATAAGCATCTTGAATGAGGAGAGAAGAGGAAGCAGAAACATTTAGAACTACTTTTTGAAATAACTCTAAGGCTGCGGTATAATTTTCTTTCTTTAAAAAACAATATGCAGCATTGTAACGGGCATTATTAGTATTTATTTCTTCGTTTGTTTGAGGGTTTTTTAAATATAAAGTAAAATAATCTAGAGCTTCATTGGTGTTGCCATTTCTATAAGCAATTTCTCCTTTCCAGAAATAAGTATATTGGATATAATTTGCATTAAATGGTACTTGTAAAAGTTTTGATAATAATTCATTAGCTACAACTAACTGTTGGTCGTTAATATTTTCTACAGCTCTGCCATATAAAATTTTAGGGTAAATTTTTTGAATATTTTCACTTTGTTGCGGCAGAGAATCTATTAAAGCCATTGCTTCTCTGTAATTACTTGTATTTGCCAAAATGGCTATCTGTAGTTCTTTTGCTTCGTTTAAATAAACAGATTTTGGGTATGTTTTTAGAAAAGATTTTATTTCTTTATGGGCAATATCTAAATAGCCTTGCTCGTAACTAAGCTTAGCATAATTAAACTGCGATACCTCTTTTTGTACAGCGTTACTACTGTTGGTTGCACAAAATAAAAAAGCATTTCTTGCTCCAACTTTATCGTCAATTTTTAAATAGGCATCAGCTAAAAGATACATGCTGTTTTGAGCTAAAGAATCTTCTTTACCACCTAATTGTTTAAAACCATCAATAGCTTTATTCCATTTACCAGCTTCGTAATAACAGTATGCTAATTCGTATAAATCTTCTCTTCTTACTTTTTTAGATTTTGTTACATATTCTTCTAAGTAGGGTAGTGCCTCTTTGTACATTCTTTTCTCAAACAAAGAGTGCCCAATAAGTTGTGTTAATTCTAATTTATAATACTGATTTCCTTTTTGTAGTGCAGTTTTAGCATATTCAATAGCCTTGTCTCTTTCTCCAGCAAAATAATAAATCTCGGCAATATAAAATGGCACTATGTTTTGATAGGTTTCTGTTTTTTCAACTAGTTTAAAGCTTTCTAATGCTTCTTTATATTTCTTTTCAAAAAACATTATAAAGCCGTAGTAATAATTTGCATCTATATAATTTGGGCTTTCTGTAAGTTGCCTAATTGAATTAAATAAAGGTTTAGCTTTTACAAAATTTTGAGTGGTAAAATAACCATAAGCCTGATGAAATTTCATTTGGGCTATTTGTTGGTTGGTTAGGTTTTCTATGCTTGCTTTCTCAAAATAATTATTAGCTGTATTGAAATCTTTTTTTCTGTAATAATATTCGCCTAAATAAAAACTTACAATGCCTACCTTTTGAGCATTGGCTTCTAAAGTAATAAAATCAACTGCTAAAGTTTCAATGGTTGGATCGTTAAGCTGTAATCCGCAAATAATAAAGTAAAATTTTGATTCGGTTTTTATATGTTCTTTTAAATTGCTATTATAGTTATCTTGAGTATAAATATTTTTAAAAATTGGATAGGCAAGGCTGTATTGCTCTTTTTGCCAATATTCTTTAGCCATTTTATAAGCAATATCAGAATCGGTATTAATTTTTGTGAATTGGGCATTGCCAGTAAGAGCTATACCTACAATAGCTAAAATAATTAATAGCTTCATTTTATGTTGATGCATAGAATAATAAACTTATGAATAACAAATATTGTTTTTTATTTTCTTAACAAAGTGCAAAATCGGTTGTTTATGCAAAGTGTACAAGTGCCTTTTGTACCCATTATTTATTATTTGTGGATAAACTGTATAATGTATAAATTTTATAAACCATAAATCAAAGTATAAATAGTAATTACTTTATTTTTGGTACATATACCAATACAATGATTCAACAATTTTCTTATTTTATACAAGATGTACAACGAATGTTGGGAAAGTATAAAATTAGAATTATACATATATGGCTTAGCCGACTTTTTTGGGGAGTTTTTTTATATAGGTTAGAAAGGGGCTTGTATTTAACTTTTGGAAAAGCATATAGTGTAATGCGAATTATTTTAATTCCGTTGTTTAATTTAATTCAAGCATATTCTAATATAGATATTCATTATAAAGCTGATATTAGGGGAGGGTTATTGGTTTTACATCCATCTGTAGGTATTGTTATTTCTGCATTTGCAGATATAGGTAAAAATTTAACCTTAACAGGTGGTAATATAATTGGTGCAAGAGAAGGTTGTAAACTAGGTGAGTTGAAAATTGGGAATGAATGTACTTTAGGTGCTAATGCAGTGGTTCTTGGCCCAATTAATTTAGGTAATTATATCAATATTGGAGCTTCTGCTTGTGTGGTTAAAGATTGTGTTATTGATGGCACAAGTTTGATTGGTGTACCTGCAAAGTTAATACCTAAACAACCTGTAATATAAACTACTTTATTTTAGTTCATTTTAAACAAAAATTGATTTGTGAATATACATTTTACTGCATTTAAAAAAGTATGTAGCAACAGATTAAAGTTAAATTTATTTTTACTTACTAAACTACCAATGGTATTTTTTAGTGGAATTAAACTGAAAGAATTTAGTAATGAAAAATCTATTACAACTGTAAATTACAAGTGGATTAACCAGAACCCATTTAATTCAATTTATTTTGCCGTGTTAAGCATGGCTGCCGAGCTTAGTACTGGTTTACTTGCATTTGGTAATATTTATAAAAGAAAACCTAAAGTAAGTATGCTAGTAATTAAAATGGAATCTTTTTTTTACAAAAAAGCAGTTGGGAAAATTTCTTTTATTTGTAAGGATGGGCTGGCCATAGAAGAGGCAATTGAAAAAGCTATAGCTTATAATAATGCAACCCCAATTACTTGCACATCTATTGGTATTAACGAGCAAAACGAAATTGTAGCAAAGTTTATAATTGAGTGGAGCTTTAAATCTAAACCTAGATAGTATAATCAGTTTTTAAAATAAAAAAAGGTCTGATAAGTATCAGACCCTGGTTCAAATTCAACCTGAGTCTTTTTGTTTCTCAGGAATGTTGGACATTTTCTGTCTTTCTTTTTAGAATATTGTTTTTTTTCTCTTGTAATTTAGGCTACAAGTACCTTGGTTTTTCACACTTTGGATTTTTTAAAAACGGGTTCAGCTTTTCTTAGATCCTTGGATTTATGTTGTCTTTTTTAATACGTAGGTTTCTGTT
>JAIBAV010000102.1 GCA_019695015.1 Chitinophagaceae bacterium | reverse complement strand
ACAAAAATTAAAGACGCACTTAAGGAAGAAAAAAGAAAAATTGCAGACGATGGAAAGTATGTAGTGCAAAAAAAGTTAGAAGGCCTTGGTGCAGCATGGAATACAGCCAACATTGATGAGTTAATAGTATTTTATAAACTACCCTCTCACCTTGAATTATTTTATAAAGTAGCTATAAAAAAAATAGACTTAAAAGAACTAAAAGAGTTTCAGGTTATAGGCGATAGAATTGAGGCTCCAAAAACAAAAATTATTTCTAAAGAAACCATTACCGATCTTCCTACAAACAAACCATCTTCTAAAAAAGATAGTGAACTGATTATTTTTGGCGAAAGCAGCGATAAAATACAATATAATTTAGCCAAATGTTGTAACCCAATTCCTGGCGATGATGTTTTTGGTTTTGTAAGCTCTGGCAAAGGTTTAATTATTCACAGAACCAATTGCCCTAATGCCACCCAGTTATTAGCTAATTTTGGACATAGAGTAGTTAAAACAAAATGGGCAAAAAATAAAGAAATATCTTTTTTAACTGGCTTAAAAATTATTGGTATGGATGATGTTGGTGTGGTACATAAAATTACCAATATTATTAGTGGCGATTTAAAAATAAATATTGCTGGTTTAACTATAGAAAGTAGCGAAGGTTTATTTGAAGGAACCATAAAAGTATTTGTACACGATAAAGAAGAACTAGATGAATTAGTAGATAGAATTAAACAACTAAATGGTATTCAAAAAGTAGATAGGTTTGATATGGAAGAGGTAGCCAACAAATAATATTAAAATATGCTACATTATAAAAAGAGTAAATATTTCTTATTTAAAATTTTGTTTCTTACTCCCTATCTTATTTTCAATATCTACCAACTAAATTAAAGGTTGTACTTTTGTAAAAATTAAATGTATGGAAGAAGGAAAAAGACAAAAGCAGGTAGCTGCTGTACTGCAAGATGAACTAAATAATATTTTTAGAAAATTAGGCTTAAATATGATGGGGGGTGGTATGGTATCTATTGCCCAAGTGAAGGTTACTCCAGATTTATTAGAGGCAAGAATTTATATTAGTTTTTTTAAGGTTGAAGACATTAAGGCTGCAATGAAAAAAATTGACGATAAAGCTTGGGAAATTAAAAGAGATTTAGCCAATCATATAAAAAATCAAGTTAGGCGTATTCCTGTATTACATTTTTATTTAGATGATACACTTGATTATGTTTTTAAAATGGAAGATGTATTTAAAAAAATAGAAACCGATAAATTGAATAATAATTTAGCCAACTAATGTACAAAGCCCTGAAGTGTGCGACGCAACAAATGAATAATAGTTTTACAAAAGCTTAGTACAAAAAAATAATTAATCTGTAAATTTTATAGCTGTTGAACTTTTTATTTGCATGGCGTTATTTTAAAAGTAAAAAAAGTACCAATGCCGTAAACATTATTGCATACATAAGTATTGTAGCAATTATGATTGGCACTGCAGCCTTAATTTTAGTGTTAAGTGTTTTTAATGGATTTGAAAGTTTAGTTAAAAACTTATACAACGATTTTTATGCAGATGCTAAAATTGTTCCTGTAAAAGGTAAAAGCTTTCACTTAAACAATCAGCAGTATCAATTACTACAAACCAATTCAAATATTGCATATTGGAGTAAGGTAGTAGAAGAAAAAGCACTATTAAAAAATAGCGAAAACCAAGCAACTGTAATTGTAAAAGGTGTTCAAAATAATTATACCAATATTGCACCAATAAATAAACATATAATTCGTGGTAGTTTTGATATTGGCAATACAGAAAACCCTAAAATAGTAATTGGTAGTGGCATTGAAAGTGCTACTGCAATTTATTTAGAGCAACCATTAGAAGACCCTGTTTTATTTTTACCAAACAAAAAGGCAGTAAATTTAAATAGTATAAACAATGCTTTTTTATCTTATAATGTAATACCAAGCGGCACTTTTGTTTTACAGCAAGATTTTGATAATAAATATATTTTTACCAATTTACCTTTTATGCAGTTTATGCTAGATATGGATAGTACTCAGTTTTCGTATCTAGAACTAAAGCTTACAACAAAAAGCAGCACCGATGAAGAAAAAATTATAAAGCAACTTCAACAACAATTAGGCACTCAAGTTAAAGTGCTATCCAGATACGAGCAAAACAAAAGTCTTTATACCATAATGCAAATAGAAAAATGGATTATTTATGGTATTCTTTGCTTAATATTAATTGTTGCAGCTTTTAACATGATTGGTTCATTAACCATGCTAATATTAGAAAAACAAAAAGACATTGCTATTTTAAAAGCAATTGGTGCAAATGATGTAACCATAAAAAATATTTTTATCACCAATGGTTTTATTTTAGCCTTTGTGGGTTCATTCATTGGTATTTTATTAGCTACCCTAATTTGTTGGCTTCAAATAAAATTTAAGCTACTAAAACTTAGCGGAAGTTTTGTAGTAGATTATTACCCTGTTGAAATGCGTTGGCAAGATTATTTATTAGTGCTATTTACAGTTTTTATTATTGCATTTATAGCTTCATTTATTCCTGCAAGTAAGGCAAACAGGCAAAATATAAATTTAAAAAGTTAGTAATAAAAAAATCCTACTAAGAATACTCAGTAGGATTGGTTGCAGTTGGTATTGGTAGTAAAAATTAAGGATTTATAATTTATACCCTTTTATTAATTTCATTGCATAGGGTATTAAAAATATCTTCAACACTGCCTTCGCCTTTTATATGTGCTACTTTTTTAAATTTTTCATAATAATCTGCCACCACCATTGTTTTTCTTTCATACTCAATAATTCTGGCTCTTATTACTTCTTCATTGGTATCATCACTTCTGCCACTGGTTAATCCTCTATTCAACAATCTTTTAACCAACTCTTCTTCGCTAACTTCTAAGGCAAGAAAAACGCCAATTTGTGTATTGTATTTTTTTAATAAATTATCTAATGCTACACTTTGTGCTTCTGTTCTTGGAAAACCATCAAATAAAAAGCCTGTAGCTTTTGGATTGGCTTCTAATGCATGGCTTATCATACCAATTACAACTTCGTCTGGCACCAACTGACCTTTATCCATTAAGCCTTTAGCCTCTAAGCCTAATGCTGTTTTTGCAGTAATTTCACTTCTTAGCAAATCGCCTGTACTTAAATGCTTAAAGCCATATTTAGCAATAAGTTTTTCACTCTGTGTGCCTTTGCCACTACCTGGGGGACCAAATAAAATAACATTTAACATGTACCTAAAACCTTACTTGAACAACAAATATAAGGCTTGAGTGTTAATTTTGTAAACAATAAAAAAATTAGATAAATTATTATTCAAATATGAATATTAAATTTTATTTCTATACCATTTTACTTGTTTTGTCTTTTACTAATTGTACAGCTCAAAACAATAATAATAACAAAAGCAATATGCAAAAAGAAAATAAAGCAAATCCATATTACAGTAATAAGGATACCAATAAACTTGTAATAAAAGAAGAAGAATGGAGAAAGGTTTTAACTTCTGAACAGTTTTATATTGCAAGGCAAAAAGGCACTGAGCAACCTTTTACTAGTAAGTTTGAAAATTTTAAAGAAAAAGGAACTTATTATTGTGCAGCTTGTGGTAATGCACTTTTTATAAGTGATACCAAATTTGAGAGTGGTTGCGGTTGGCCAAGTTTTTATCAACCAATTAATAAGTCTTCTATTATTTATACGCCAGATACCACACATGGAATGCAAAGAACAGAAGTACAGTGTGGCAGATGCAAAGCTCATTTAGGTCATGTTTTTAATGATGGTCCTCCACCATCGGGGTTAAGGTATTGCATTAATGGAGTGATTTTAGATTTTAAAAAATGATTTATAAAAATTGAGTAACAAATTGAGTAACTTAATTATAAAGGAATTGAAAGTTTATTATAAATTGTTTTTTGGGATAATTCAATTATATCTCCAGGCTGCATATTATTAATAGATACATTCTCTATACTATACCTTATTAAACGCAAAGTTGGAAATCCTGTTTTTGCAGTCATTTTTCTTACCTGCCTATTTTTACCTTCGGTAAGCGTTAATTGTATAAAACTAGTTGGTATATTATTTCTAAATCTTATGGGAGGATTTCTATTTGGTAAATTAATTGGTGCACTAATTATTGCAGCATCTGCTTTTTTAGTTGTATAATTTTTACCATTAACATTAATACTTACACCATTGTTTAATTGTTGTATTGCAATAGGTGTAATGCTACCTTCTACTTGTACAATATAAGTTCTTCTATGTTCGTAATTTGGATTAAGTAATAAGTTATTTAATTTTTTATCGTTGGTAAGAATTAATAAACCTTCACTATCATAATCTAGCCTACCAACAGGATAAATATTTTTTGCAAGCTTACAATAATGTGCAAGTGTTTGTTTGTTTTCTGTTGAGGAAAACTGGCTGAGTGTATTAAAAGGTTTATATATAATAAAGTATTGAAACATGCTAAAATAAAAAGTGCCGCCAAGCGACACTTTATATAATGATGGGTTAGTAAGTACTGGGAAATAAATTTCCCACCACAATAATAAAAATTCTTTTAACTGTAACAAAAAAAAATATATACAAACTTATCA
>JAIBAV010000029.1 GCA_019695015.1 Chitinophagaceae bacterium | reverse complement strand
CTGCTCCTGTTAAATGTATTTGTTGTTGCCAACTATTGGCTAAACTTTGCGTTACAGGGCTGCTTAATAAACTCCATTTTCTGGTAGCTTTTGCTGGTATAAAGCGTTCTACAACTACATTACCGGTGATAGAGCCTGTTGACTGACCTAATGCTCCTGTTCCAGAAGAACTAGATCTAAATGTTAATCCATTTAAATAAACAGTTAGAGCATCGTTTACAGCCAATATTCCTGTTGGATTTACAAATGTTTTATCAATTGTTGCAGAACTATTAATTGTAACTGTATGCCCATTAGAAACAACTGCACTTAATGAATAATAGCTAGGTATTGTTGTAGCAGCAGCCCATGAAGAACTATCTGTTGAAGACTCCCAAGTTGATAAATCTCCCCAATTGCCTGTTGCTTGACTACGATAATGATAAAAAGCAGGCATCTCATAAGCTCCAATATCCGGAGTTGAAAGATTTCTTGTGTCACCATTAATATCCGTTGGAATACTTAAAGGAGTTCCTGAATTTTGCAGGCTACCATTGGTAGGTAAATAAATACTGCCAATGGGTGAAGGATTATAGAACATAGGATTTAAAACATAACTGTTCATATCATTTGAAGATGCTGTTTGCCAGTCTAATAAAGTAGCCTGAGCTGTTGAAGATTTATAACCTACATATTGTGCTCCAGCTCCTAAACTATTTAAATAGAAATTATTATAATTGCTTGCATATAAATTGCTTGATAAGTCATAGAAACCATATTTAACACCAGAACCACCTCTTGTTATTGATATAATATTGTTTTTATACTGAACTCCAGAAGATGCAGTAGAACTCATATAAATTCCATAAGTTGCACCAGCTGTTGCAGGGGTATAATCTAAAGAAACAGTATTATGATAGAACAAAGCAGTATCTGAACCAATAGAATATAAACCATAATGGGTACCATTACCTTCATTTGCATAAATAAGGTTATTGGCTATAAGATTTGGACTTGCAGCAGGAGCATCTGAAGAAATATAAATGCCATACAAGGAAGAAGTACTTGAAACCTGACCTGCAAAAGTGTTATGAATTTTATTAGAATTAATAAACAATCCCTTATTACCAGTTGTAGAATAAATACCATAACAGGAACTAGAATTTGTTCTAAGTGGACGGTGAATATTATTATTTTCTATGATGCCATTATTTTGGTTAGAAAAATATATTCCGTAATAATAAAAATCTTCCACACTATTATTTCTAATTGTATTATTAGAATTTAGAGAACTAGCTGCACCAATATTTGTAATGCCATAATACCCTCCTACTATTCTGTTATTTTCTAACAAATTACCATTTCCATTATCATCTGCAATTGTTGCACTAGTTAACGAACCGCTATATACAATACCTGCATAATTAGAGGTAGTAGCTGTTGTGTTGTTCAAAATAGTACTTTTTCTAACAATATTGCTATCTGATTGGTTCATAAATTGAATACCATAACCATAAGTACCTGCACTTACATCTATTGTTAAACTATCTATAATTAAATGATCTATTCCATTTAATAGTAGTGCTGTTCTAGTTTCAGAAACACTTGCATTATAGGTTACAGTTTCGCCATTACCATTAATAGTTATTGTGTTGGAAGTAGAAGTACCATAAATACTATTTATAATAATCTGAGAAGGTAAAGCGTAAGGACCAGAGCCACTAACTACATTGAAAATAACAGGCCCGTTTATACCACAGCTTATAGAGTCAATAGCTTCGGCAAAAGAAGCAAAATTGGTACCACTAGTTGGTAATAATTTATTGATAGTAAAAGTACCGCTTACCATAGCTGGAGAAACCACTTGCACTGAAGTAGAGTAAGTAGTATTACCACTACATGTAACTGCACAACGGTAATAAGTAGAAGTAATTTGACTTACAGATTTTAGTGGAGATCCATCAGCAATATCAATATCTGTCCAAGGTGCAGATCCTGTAGTTGAATATTGCCATTGATAGGTTTGACCAGTACCAGAACTATTACCAGTTAAATTAAGAGAAAATGTTTCACCATTACAAACATTTGGAGAAGAGCTGGTAGCACTACCTGCTGTTGGTGGGGCTATACAAGCTGGTGCCACATATTCATAAGCACCTACATCTGGAGTACTTCCACTTCTGCTATTTCCAATAATATCAGTAGTTATTCCTAAGGGGCTACCTAAATTATCTATAATAGAAGAAGTAAAAGAATAATCTCCACTAATTGGGTCGGTAAATACTGGGTCTGCAACTAAGCTATTTAAGTCTTGACTTGTAGCTGTTTGCCAATCTGATAAACTGGCTCTTGCAGAAGTTTCATAACCTATACTTTGTGCTCCACTACCTGCACTGCCTAAGTAAAAGGCATTATTATTACTAACTAAAGGTGTAGCTGGTGTGGCTTTATAGATACAATATTTTGCTCCAGTACCACCACGGGTTATATACACAATATTATTTTTAAACTCTATCCCATCTGCAGTAGTTGTTTGCCAAAAACCGGCAGTAGTACCTGCAGTAGCAGCTACATAATCTAATGCAATAGTATTGTGATATGCTTGCATATAGGCACCTCCTGAATTAAAAACTCCATAATGAGTGCCATCCCCTTCTATACTATAAATTAAGTTATTATAAAATTTATTTGGGTTGGTTACAGTGCCATCAGCACTTACATAGATAGCATAGGTAGTGATAGTATTTACAGGTAAAGCGGAAAATAAGTGATGTATTTTATTGCCACTAACATTCAACCCAGTACTTACAGATATAAAATTCATTCCATAATTAGTTGTAGAAAAAGTTGTTCTGTTAGGCCTTTGAATATCATTATTTTTAATCTCAGCATCTGCTTGATAAGCAGCCTGAATACCGTAATAATTAAAATCTTGTATAGAATTGTTTACTAATTTATTACCAGCACAAAGTGTTGTTGATTCGCCATAAGTTGAAATACCATAATACCCACCAATGATATTATTATTTTCTATCAAATTTCCATTACCATTGTTACCAATTGATGTGGCACTGGTTAAGGAGCCTGTTATTACTATACCTGCATAGTTTGTAGAAGTAGAAGAAGTAGAGCTTGTAATATTACATGAGCCAATATAATTACTATCTGCTGCATTTATTAAAGTAATACCCCAACCATAAGTGCCTGCACTTACATCAATACTTAAATTATTAAGGCTAACAAAATCGGCTCCATTTAAAATTATTGCTGATCTATCGGCAGAAACACTTGCATTGTAAACGATTGATTGGTTATTACCATTAATAGTGATGGTGTTAGATGGAGATGCACCATAAACATCGGGTATTGAAATTGGTGAAGTAATTGTGTATGGACCACTACCTGCTACAACATTAAATACAACAGGACCACTAATACCACATTTTATAGAATTAATAGCATCTGCAAAGCTTGTAAAATTACTTCCACTTGGTGGCAGGGTTTGGTCTATAGTAAAGGTACCACTAACCAAAGTTGGAGTAAATATCTTTACAGAATCTGAATAAGCCGTATTACCGCTACAAGTTACAGCACAACGATAATAAGTTGTAGTTAATTGGTTAAGAGTATCTCTTTGTTCAATATCGGCTGTTCCAATATCTGTCCAAGGTGCAGTACCAGTTGTAGAATATTGCCATTGGTAGGTTTGGCCATCACCAAAACTATTTCCAGAAAGGTTTAAAATAAAATCCTCTCCACTACATGCTGTATCAATATTACTTATTGCAATACCTGCAGTTGGTGGAACTGTACATGGCGGTAAGCTATAATTAAAGCCAATAACTGGCCTTCTATAATTACTACTTGCTAATGTTGCAGGCAAAACACCTGTTGTATTGTTGGTGTATTTACCGGTATTATTATTGTTGCCACTGCAACCAATACCATATTCATAATCCCAACTTATACTATTACTAGTGGTAGAATTAGTATATTCAAAAAACACCGCTAAATTTTGGGTTCCATAAGCAAACGTGGTTGTTAGTGAAAACTCTTTAAACCCTGCAGAAGAACCAACAGCAGAAACTGGGTTGCCATCATATACCAATGTGGCTGGTCCTGTTGCTGTTGCCCAGTCTAAACTTCCAGCTCCCCATTCTGTAGAAGAAGTTTCTAACAAATAAATTTTAAAATTGGGCGTACCAAGCATTGAACCACTAGCAGTAGCTCTTTTAATAAACATAGAAGTAAGCGTTGTGTTTGCCACCCCTACAAGTTGTGTAGCAGGGTAAATAATAGCCGTTCTATTAGTTGCATTTGCTGTAGAAGTGCTATACATAGGCCCATAAGTAGTTGAAGTTAAATTACTACAAGTTGCAATTGACCACATAGGTTGTGCTATAGTACTACCTATTGCAAGTAATAGAAAACAAAAAAAGAATAAAAATTTTTTCATGACTTTATTATTATTGAATAAAAAACAATTAAAAAAAAGGTGAACCAAATATTAGTTGTACAATTTAATTTACTGTAATATGTAGAAAAGGTGGTTTGGGTTTACATATCCATTCTTTTAAATAATCTTTAAAAAAAACTTTATGGTTTCTTTTAGTGAAAAATAAAAAATAAATATTATAAAAGCTATGTTGAGAAATAGACTTAATG
>JAIBAV010000098.1 GCA_019695015.1 Chitinophagaceae bacterium | reverse complement strand
GTATGTGAGCAATCACTTTTAATCCCTGCTATTTTTCAAACACGGTGTAAGGCTAAATTAGCAAAAAAGTATTTGTGAAGCAACATTTTGCATTTAATGAATGAGTGGTATTACATATTATGGTTTGGGCTTCCTGCTGCACAAGTATTTTATAATGTCAAGTTCAACTTGCTTAAAACCCAATGTTTGCTGCATGACTTTTGTCTGACAGGTTGTTAATAACTGTTCTTTATCATTTCTAATCCAAACAAATGAGTTAGGACTCCTAAACGATTTATATACTTCTCAAAATGATTTAGATGAATCATTTCATAACTTACATTACCTGAAAAGGGTTCTACAATATCAAAATGATATTTACTTCCAAAATACTCTTCATTGTCTATAATGTATATCATTCTTATTCCATTCGCTGAACATTTTTTAAGTTTTCTGTCATCACGTTGTTTGTTTTTTTCAAATAATTGATTCATCCATTTTTCACCCTTTCCTACAAAATCAACTGGTTTAAAATGCTGAATCCCTTGACACTCGATTGCTATGTTGTGTTTTGGAAGGTAAAAATCCAAGAATTGCCTTCCTAACCATTTAAAACTCTTTTGTCTATTATATTCTACATTTTGCCTATCCAAAATATTCGCAAGTTCTCTCTCTAATTTGGATTCATTGCAATTAGGGCAACCACTTTTTTTTGATAAATGGTTATTAGGAGTAACCCTAAACTCACCATGTATTGAACAAATAAGACAAACATTCGTCTGTCCATTTACATACTCAACTTTTGAATAATTATACTTCTCTCCAAATAGCACTTTAGCTTTACTAATGAAAAGTTCTTTACCCATTGCTCTATCTGTCGCCATTTGGTCAAAATTACATTTAGGGCAACCATGGCCTTGTAAATGTTGGTTTGCGATTTGTTCAAATTTCCCATGAGTATAACAAGTGATTTCCACTTTATCAGTAGCATTAAAACACTGAACTTTGGAATAGTCATACCTATCACTATGAACTTCTTTTGCCTTTTCGATAAAGAAAAGTGTACTATATTTATTTACTTTAGTTTTAGCAATTTCTCTTCCACACTTCCTACAGCCACATTTTAGTCTAATGTGATTTTGGGGTATTTGACTAAATTCTCCATGAATAGGACATATAACAGTAATTCGAGTGTAAGTGTTTCTCCATTCAACTTTTGAATAATCGTATTTATCTCCATGTATTTCTTTGGCTTGTGAAAGAAATGCTTCTAAAGTCGTTAACCTATACTTTCCACGTTTATATTTCCAGGCACATTTTGGACATCCATTTCCTGATAAGTGATTTGTTGGTGGTTGATAAAACTCTCCATGCTCGGGGCATATTATACAAACTTTTGAGTGGCTGCCAATATATTCCACTTTTGAATAATCAAACTTTTTTCCATGTATCTTTACTGAATTTTCAATAAATTTAGCTGTGTTACTTTGTAAACATTTACCAACTCGTTGATTTTTACATTTAGGGCAGCCTTGACCTATTAAATGCTTACCCGGTGTTTGCCAAAATTCTCCATGATTTAAACATATAATACTTATTTTTACTTTATTGCCCCTATAATCAACCTTATCATAGCAATATTTATTTGCATGAACTTTTATTGCTTCTTGAATCCACTGTTTATTACTTTTCATTACTGCCATATCACTTCGTTTCAATGGATGTAGAGTTTTTCTGTTTAACCTCTAACTGTACTCTGTGAAAAAATACTTTCATCAATCCTTTCAAATTTAGCGTAATTTTTGTGTTTTTATATACAACATATTTAGGGCTTTTGAATTTATTTTTTTGGAAAGAGAGGTGTTCAACACTTACCCTTTTTGTTTGTTCGGGCTATTATCATTCGTCATTTAAAATGTTTTGAAATTTCTCAACAAATAATCCAACGTGATAGCCGTCCATTAGTGCGTGGTGTACGTGAATGGAAACAGGCATTTCTTTTACATTATTGGTTTCTATCATTTTCCCAAATGAAATTTTAGGGCAACTGTCGGGATACGAAAAACTTCTTGCATGTGAAATGCTTGTAAAATCCAACCACGGAATGGAAGAAAAATGAATAACATTTTCTCCCGAAACTGCAGGTAATAAACTGTTTGTGTTTTTTACATTTTCAATTTCTTGCAATGCTTTTTCGTAAAACTGTTTTTCATCTTCAAAATAGTTCATATAAGCAAATCCAAATGTTCCGTCAGGTCGGTTGATGGTTGGCGAAGCATTTACAGTTGCAAAATCATAGGGTTGATTTTCGATAATTCTGTATCTGAAATTTTCTACTTCGTTAGCAGCTTTCAAAGCTCTGAATAGATAGTACAAGAAAAAAGAAATACCTTTTTCCTTTGCCCTTTGGTAGGCAATTGTACAATCTACTTTTATGGTTACACCAAAAAATGGTTCTTCAAATTTTGAGAAGAAAAGAAAGTGTTCTTTTCTGTTCCAATTGTCAATATTGATTAATCTTTTCATTCTTTTCTATTCAAAAAATTCTTTGGGGTAAATTACTTTTCCATTTTTATTTTTTAGAGCTCCTGGTACAAGCTCTAATGCCATGCAATTTTCTTTTGGTGCAACAAATGGTAGTGAAATATTGAAATGGTGCAAATGTCGGTAGCCAAATTTAGGATAATATTTTTCGTGTCCTAATAAAATAATGGATTGATAGCCCAATTCTTTTGCAATTCGATGTGCTTCTTCAATAAGTTTTCTGCCAATACCTTTCTTTTGAAAACTAGGTAAAACAGCAACTGGAGCTAATGCCAAAGACGTGATGTTTTCTGTACTCGTTTCAATAATAATTTTTGAGAGAAGAATATACCCAACAATCTGCTGCTTTGTTTCTGCAACTAATGATAATTCAGGAATAAAATTATCGGATTTCCTTAGTCGTTCTACTAAAAATTGTTCTTTTTTATCGCTCAGCATTTCGTTACGAAAAGCCTGTTCTATTAAATCAAATACTATTTGATAATCGGTTTGTACTTCTTGCCTAATGTTTATCTCCATTACTTCAAATAATTTAAAATTTCATCAATTGATTTCAACTGTATGAAATTCTCGTGTTTTAAATTGGTTTCTTGTTGCTCGTGTGTCCAAGTTACATAGTATGGAATATGGGCTGCGTTTCCGCCTAATTCTAAAACAAGAATGATATCAGACTTGATGGAATTACCCAACATTAAAAAGTTTTCAGGTTTGCAATCTAAATGATTAAATAGTTTTTGATAATCGCTTTCTTTCTTCTCACTCATAATTTCTATATGATGAAAGTAGTGTTCCAATCCTGAATTTTTCAACTTTCTTTCTTGGTCTAATAAATCGCCTTTAGTTGCAACCACCAATTTATAATTTCCATTTAAGGTTTCCAATGTTTCTTGAACGCCTTGCAAAAGTTCAATAGGTTTTTGCAACAGGTCGTGTCCAATTTCAATAATTTTATCAATGACATTTAAGGAAACGGTTCTGTCCGAAACTCTGTTTGCGGTTTCTATCATACACAACAAAAAGCCTTTGATACCATAACCATAAAGTTGCAAATTCTTCATTTCGGTCTTAAATAGTTCTTGCGAAATCCTGTGTTGCGGATGATAATTTTCAAGTAAGGCACAAAATTGTTTTTCTGCTTCTTGAAAGTATGGTTCGTTTATCCACAAGGTGTCGTCTGCGTCAAAAGCTATGGTTGTTATTTTATTTTTCATTTTGTTTGTTTAATTTTTGTTTGTTGAGGTGTCGTCCAACGCTTGCCTTTAATGGTTTGTGTATTGGTGAAGTGGTGGATTATTAGCACTAAAGTTTAATAGAATTACTACTGTTAAACCTTGCACAAATGTTTCGTAGTAGCACTTCTGCCACCATTTTGGCAATACAGTGTTGTGCGTTCGTTGTTCTAAATGTTATCCATTATTTTTCATTTTTAGAGTTATGTCTCCAATATTATAACTGTAAACAGATGCCGGTAAGAATGTGAATAAAAGACTTCCAATTTCTTTAACACCTATTTGGTCTATTGATGTTACTAAAGCTTTTTGAAACTTATTGTTTTTGCAAAACGTTATTAGACTTTTTAGTTCGTTAGGTTTGTCAAAGTAACGGTTGCTCCATTTTATTTCAACACCCCAAATAGGTTTATATTTTTTGTCATCGACTAAGATTAAATCAACTTCTCCTTCACTTCGTCCTTCCTTCCAACGAGCATATGTTAAGTCTAATTTTTCACGATGCATCCATTGGGATAAAACTGCAGTTTCTACCATATTTCCCATTTCTTTGTCGGTTTCACTTATTGGCGAAAACAAAGCGGTTCGGAGTGATGGATTAGTTAAATATACTTTGAAACTTGTTACTCGTTTTAAACGTTTGGCATTTACATCAACTTTGTTCAACACCTTAATTAGGAAGGCCGCTTCTAAATATTCTAAATATTTTTTTAGCGTGTCTTTTTGTATACCACTTTCCTGGCTCATTCTTTCATAAGAAAATTCATTGCCAGAATTATAGGCTATGTATGTAAAAAATCTGTTTAATTCTTGTACGCTCTTTATTCCATACAAGCTTGGTAAATCTCTCAATAAAACTTTGTCAACAATATCATTTTTCACATATCGCCCCA
>JAIBAV010000021.1 GCA_019695015.1 Chitinophagaceae bacterium | reverse complement strand
TCGCTTTGCTCAACATGACATTGCTTTTTGTTTTGCTTTGCTAAACATGTCAATAGGAAGAACACAAACAGATTCTCATTTATGTCATTCTGAGCACCCATTATTTATGTCATTCTGAGCGAAGCGAAGAATCTACTGAGCACCCATTATTTATGTCATTCTGAGCGAAGCGAAGAATCTCCTGAGCTCCCATTATTTATGTCATTCTGAGCGAAGCGAAGAATCTACTGAAAAAAGTACTAATGCACAAGTAGATGTTTCGCTTCGCTCAACATGACAATACTTTTTGTTTCACTTTGCTCAACATGTCAATAGGAAAAATACAAAGCAAAAACCAACTAAATTACCTTTCCCTTCATAGCACTACTTACAGCATTATCCATTATACGTTCGGCATAAGGGCGGCTTATTTCATTCAGTTCTTCTATTTTGGTTTGAATTAAATTTTTATCATTCATTGTTAAAGCCAATTGTAATGTTTGCATTGCTTGTGCAGTAGCCAACATTTCATCTTGCGAAAGTTGTGCTGCATTTTTACCAATAAATTTTTCTGTTGTTTCTAACAATTGTTCTCCTTCAGTTCTAGCTTCTGTTAAAGCTCTAATTGCAATATCATCTTTTGCATGTGTAATGCTATCCATCAGCATTTTTTCAACTTCATCATCGGTTAAGCCATACTGTGGTTTTACATCAATTGTTTGTTCTACACCACTCCTTAACTCTTTTGCTTTCACTTTTAAAATACCATCTGCATCAATCAAAAAACTTACTTCTACTTTTGGTAAGCCTGCAGGCATAGCTGGTATATTGGTTAAATTAAATTCAGCTAACTTTCTATTGTCTTTTACCAAATCTCTTTCCCCTTGATACACAGAAATTCTCATATTTATTTGTCCATCTTTAGAGGTTGTATATTGCCTTGCAGCTTTAGAAGGAATTTTAGAATTACGTGGCATTAAAACATCCATTAAGCCCCCCATAGTTTCTATACCTAAGCTCAAGGGTGTAATATCTAACAATAATATTTCTTTATTATTTCCTGCTAAAATATCTGCTTGAATAGCTGCACCTAAAGCAACTACTTCATCTGGGTTTAGTGTATTGTTTACTTTTTTATTAAAAAAATTACTAACCGCATTTGTAACTAATGGCACTCTTGTGCTACCGCCAACCATAACCACTTCGTCAATTTCATTTATGGTAATGTTTGAATCTTTTAAAGCTTGTTTACAACTATCTAATGTTTTATTTACAAATGGTTGAATAAGTTGTTCAAATTTATCTTTATTAATTGTAAGTATGTCTCCATTAAAATTTGTACGGTATTCAGCATTATGGCTTAAATGTTTTTTTGCTTCTTCTGCCTTTATACGCAAGCCCTGCATTAATTGCTTATTTTGTTGTAATTCATCTTTAGAAAAATTAAATTCTTTGCTCCAATAATCAACAATAACTTTATCAAAATCATCCCCACCTAAATAAGTATTTCCATGGGTGCTTAATACTTCAAAAATGCCATTACTTATGGTAAGAATAGACACATCAAATGTGCCACCACCCAAATCATAAACTGCAATTGTTTTTTCTTCTGTTTGGTTAATTCCAATTCCATATGCAAGACTTGCTGCTGTTGGCTCATTAATTATTCTTAAAACATCTAAACCAGCTAGTTTACCAGCATCTCTTGTTGCCTGTCGTTGTGCATCGTTAAAATAAGCAGGCACCGTTATTACCACTTTGTTTACAGAAGTTTTTAAAATATGCTCTGCTCTTGCTTTTAATTCTTTTAAAATATAAGAGGAAAGCTCAACTGGCGAATAAAACTTATCCCCTACCTGCACTTTCACTAATCTATCAGTATCATCATCAATTACTTTATAGGAGAAAAAAAACTCATTTTCTTTAATATCATTATAGCTTTTCCCCATTAATCTTTTCGAAGAAAAAATGGTTCGTTCAGGAGTTTTTTCTAAAAATTGCTTTGCATTATCTCCAACAATTGCATTATTTAATTCATCAAAATAAATAACACTTGGTACAAGGCTACTGCTATCATGCTCTTTTAAGGCAACTGCCTGCTTGCTCTCTGGATGGATAACAGCTATTAAACTATTTGTAGTACCTAAATCTATGCCTACAACAATTTCTGCCTGCTGTAAGCTACCAGTTGCAATATTGATAGAAATTTTTGACATAGCTAATCTGAAACTGAAGGATTAATAATTTCAGCAAAAATAATGATTGCAAATGTAGAGTAACCGAAATGGTTTATGAGATAAGAAAGAAAAAACAATGCTACTATAATTGTAGTTTAATTCTATAAACTAATTAGTATCAAGAATAGTAACTGAAAAAATCAAACTCTAAAAAGCATGATAATGAATATTTAGAAATTGTTAACTATTCATTGCAGCTTCTTTCATGGTTGTTGCTTTTTCATGCCCTAAATATTTTTCAATAAAATAATGTAGTAAATAAATTACAGGTGTAAGTATAATTGCTACCAACCCTTTGTAAATATAATTTAATGTACCAACAGCTAAAAAAAGTTGAAAACTCCAAACAAAATCGCCGTTTTTAGCCCCTATTCTAGAGCCAATATAAAAAGCAATAAACAATACCACATAACTATCTATAAATTGAGATATTAAAGTAGAGCCTGTTGATCTTAACCAAATTTTCTTTTCTCCTGTAATTTTTTTTATTTTTTTAAATGTAAACGCATCAATTAATTGTCCTAATAAAAATGCAGTTATGCTACCAATTATAATTTTTGTTCCTTGCCCTAAAACACCTTCATAAGCATATTGCATATTAGGCACGCCACTACCTTGCTTACTTATAATAAAAAAATTGGCTGGAGATAAATGAATAGATGCATAAAAAACAAAAAAAGTATATACAATAATAAATGCACTTAGGTAAGATAAAAACCGCACACCTTTTACTCCATAGTATTCATTAATAATATCAGTCATTATAAAAACTACTGGCCAAAGTAAAACACCTGCAGTTAAATTAAGGCTTAAATCCTCTCCAAGCAATTTAATAGCTAATGGTTTAAACCCAAAAGTTTCTTCTAACGAAAAAATTTTAACCCCAATTACTTCTGCAATTAAGGCATTGGCAATTAAAAATCCACTTAGTATAATAAACAACTTAGTTGATTTATCTTTAATAATTAACTGAATCATAATTGAAGATAAAATGAATTAAAAATTTGGGCTATTAAAAAAATTAAATTAACAACACCAAGGCTTACTGGAATTATTTTTTTTCTTACAACCACACTTACCAACCATAAAAAACTAGCCATAATATTTAAAAAAATAGCAAAAAAACCAAGAACAACCAAGGTACTTACTAAAAATGCAGGTAGTTGTTCTACACTAAAATATCTAGCTATTACAGAGAATACATAACACACATTACATATTAAAGCAATTCTACTAAAAAATAAAAGCACCCTCATATTTTTATTTTGAACTGAAAAATAACATTAATTTGCTTGTTATAAAAAGAAAATAAATGAAGAATATAAATTGGAAGAAAATTTTACCCCATGTTTATGCCATTGCAATTTTTTTAATAGTTGCAATTATTTATTGTAAACCTGCCTTAGAAGATAAGGTTTTACATCAGGCAGATGTTACACAATGGAAATCTATGGCACAAAATCAACAAGCAGTTTTAGATGCCACTGATAAGGTTCCACTTTGGTCAAATGGTATGTTTGGTGGTATGCCAGGTTATATGATTAAAGGCTGGAGTAATAATATGGTTGGTTACTATTTTATGGATCTTATTTCGCTAAATATTCCAAAGCCTTTTCTATTCTTCTTTTTAGCAAGTATTTGCTTTTACTTTTTAACCCAAGTATTAAGAGCTAATACTTGGGTAGGAACTATAATTTCATTGTGTTACGCTTATGCAACTTATAATGTAGTTATTGTTGCAGAAGGGCATGATACAAAAATGCTATCGCTTGCAGTACTACCTGGATTAATAGGTGCCATTCAACTTATATTTAATAAAAAATATTTATGGGGCATAACATTAACTGCACTATTCTCTAGTGTACTAGTGGCACAAAAACACTATCAAATTGCATATTATGGTATTTTGATTGTTGCTTTTATGAGTATTGCTTTTGTGGTTCAATGTATTCTTAAAAAAGAATTGAAACACTTATTATTTGCAGGTTTATTTGCTATAGCTGGTGTTGCATTAGGGGCATTACAAAATGCTGTTATATTATTGCCAGATAATGAATATACCAAAGAATCTATTAGAGGTGGTTCGCAATTAGCCAATGACCATACCAAAACTACTAAAGAAGGTTTAACTAAAGAATATGCATTTAGTTACAGCATGTACAAAACAGAGCCTTTTGTAATGCTTATTCCAAGAATGTTTGGAGGAAGTAATAAAATGGAATTGGAACCAGAAAAATCTAAAGCAGTAGCTAATTTACAGGCAATGAACCCGCAAATTGCTCAACAATTACAAAGTGCTTTAAGTTTTTATTGGGGAGGAATTGGTGGCACTTCTGGCCCACCTTATGTTGGTGCAATTATTTGTTTTCTTGCATTAATTGGTTTTGTTATTTTAAACAACAAACATAAATGGTGGATATTAGCCCTTACAGTTTTAACTATTATGATGAGTTGGGGAAGCTTTTTTGAAGGGTTCAACAACTTTTTATTTAATCATTTGCCTTTGTATAACAAGTTTAGAGCACCTAGTATGATTTTAGTAGTGCCTACCATTTTATTAAATA
>JAIBAV010000141.1 GCA_019695015.1 Chitinophagaceae bacterium | reverse complement strand
TATTTATTTAAAACCTAACACCTAAACTTAAACCCATACTTCTAACACCTGCCCATGGGCCTGTAGATTTTACATTAGCTGTATTTGGCGAGGTTACTTTACCTTCAAATTTAAAAGGGCCAATTTCTTTTAAGTCATCTAAGGTAGCTTGAAGGCTTTGTTGCTCTATAGGAGAAAGATTTCTGTTAATTAAAGCATTCAAATCTCCTTTGCTGCTGCCATAGTGGCCACCTATAATCCACCAGTCTAGTACTAATTTTTTAGCAAGCCTAAATTGTGTACCAATCATAAAACCAATACTTGAAGATTTAATTTTTCCGTTAAAAGTAGCATATTCTGTTGGGCTGCCAGGTAATGAGCTAGCAACATATCTTACAGGAACACTTAAATCAAAATCTGCAAATCTGCCATAGGCAGCTAAATAAAATCCTTTTAATTTCTTAACAGGATATAGTCTTAACTCTGGAGTAATAGCAGTATTACCCATTTCAAAACTTCCAAAGTTTACATCCTTATTGTCTATATATTTTTCTAATAAATTAGATAAAGGAACAGTTTTTTTAGGCATATATCTGTAAGAAACAGAGATAGAAAGTTTTTTAAGTAATGCTCTTTCGTAAGTTAAATGGTAATTGCCAAAAGCTAAAGAAGATAAGTTGGCTTTAATAACATTGTTGCCACCTAAAACTTGTGCATTAGATAAAAACGGTAAAAGAAAAATAATTAAGAATATCTTTTTCATGGTTTAAATTTTAAATTATTTTGTATTTAAATGGTTATTTATAATAATTTATAAATAAAGTTAACGATTATTAATTGCAATGATAATTTTTTTTTCAATAAGCCAAATACCCAATTAATGGTATTTTATGTTCTAATTTGTAATAAATATACTTTCATTACTAAGCAGTGGTATGCCCTTGTACTTTAAAACTATATTAGCACAAACTACAACATCTTTTTGGCAGTACTCAACAATTCGTTGTAAGTTTTTTTCTTTGTAATAAACTTCTTGCACTTTACTACCATCTATATCGCTTTTACTTGTAGGAATATTTAAAACAGAAGCTAATAAGTGTAAGGATATATAGTTTTTATTATCGCCAAATTTCCACCAATTTAAAGTGTCAAACATATTTACATCCCAAGGCTTTCTATCATGTAGCCAAAGATATTCGGGTATGGGTAAGTTATTAATCATTAACCTGCGGCATATATAAGGTATATCAAATTCTTTAATGTTATGACCACAGTAAATAAAATTTTTATTATGCTTATACATTTTGCTACACAATAAAATAAATTGGTTTAAAACATCTACCTCATTGTGGCCATAAATACTTTTTATTTTTAAACACTGATTTCTATTTTCATTTTCATAAAAATAAGCTGTACTTATACAAATAATTTTTCCAAACTCTGCTAAAATACCTGCTTTTCTATTCCAGCTTTCTTCGGGTGTGCAATTTGGTGGTAACGAATTAGAAACCTTATCCCACCATAGTGTTTGCCATTCTTTAGATAGCTCATTAAAGCTTTCAACAATAGGTACTGTTTCAATATCTATGATTAATAAATCTTTTAGCATATCTACAATTTAGCCTTTTAAAGTTACAGGATAATTTACAATTACAATTGGATTAAACATTTTCACATTTTTTAAATAAAAAGAAAACTATATTGCAGCACATTTTAAAGTAATAATAAAATATGAGTTACACACAATTTCCAACATCTAATTCAGGATCTGAAAATAAGTTAACTAATTCTGATTCTGAAAACAAGAACAATAAAAATAAAATTATTTATGGGTTGCTAATTCTTGCATTAATTGGCAGTTGGGCATATATTATTTACGAAAAAAATAAAAATAAAGAAGAAAAAATTTTATTTGTAGATAGAATTCAGAAGGATTCAATTGATAGAGTTGCACTACAATTACAATTTGATATGTTAAGTAGTAAAGCAGATTCTTTAACAACTAATAACCAGGAGTTGCAAGGCTCATTAGCAGAAAGGGCATCAGAAATTAATAAATTAAAAGCAAGCATCGCCTCTATTCTAAAAAAGAAAAATGCCACAGCTGCAGAGTTAGCCACTGCACAAAAGCAAATTGCAGAGTTAAATAATAAAATTGAAGAATTGTATGCTGAGGTGGAAACTTTAAAAGCACAAAACAAACAGCTTACTGCCAGCAACGAACAACTAAATGAAGAAAAGAAAAAACTAAACGAAGAAAAAGATGCTTTGAATTCTGATTTAGATAAAACTAAAAAAGATAAAGCACATGTTGAAGATGTTGCTAGTACTTTACATGCAAACAATATTAATATTACAGCAATTAATTTAAAAGGCAGTAAGGAGAAAGAAACAAGTAAGGCAAAAAAAGCTGATTTCTTTAGAATAAGTTTTGATATTTCTGAAAACTATATTACACCCAGTGGCAAAAAGGCATTAATGGTTTGTGTTTATTACCCAGATGGATCTTTGTCACAATCAGTAGGTTCTTTTACTGATAGGCAAGGAAATTCAAAACAATACACTAATAAAATGGAAATTGAGTATGAGCAAGGAAGAAAAATGCCAGTAAGCTTTGATTGGAAACCTGGTAATAAATTTCAAACAGGACTATATAAAATTGAAATTTATAACAATGGTTTTAAAATTGGTGAGGGAGCTAAAAAATTGGATAAATCTACTTTTTTAGGAATGTAGTTGTATAAATTTTAATTTTCATCTTATAAAAAAAATGGCTACCTGAAGTTGGGTAGCCTTTTTTTATAACACTAACTGCTTCTACTTGTTTATAGCAATCATCCATTTTTCTACCATTTTATAGGTTGCAGGGCAGTACTCAATATTTTGTTGATGAACGTGAATATAATCGGTTATTTTTTTCTTTTTTAAATGCGGAAATCCGGCACAATCTTCTGGCCTAATTTCATAAATATTGCATTTATTTGTTGTTAAATTTAAAAACTGGCAAGGTTGTTTTTTATTCATCCAATCGCCATCTTTTTTATCATAAAACAAATACTTGTCTTTAAATTCTTGAGTGGTTAATTTTAAATGGGTAGAAATTCTTTTAATATCATTTGTAGTAAATGTAGGGCTCATTACTTTACAGCAATTAGCACAACTTAAACAATCTATTTCTTGCCAAACTGCTTCATTAGTTTTGTTTGCAATACTATTAATATTTTTAGGAGGATTTTTTTCTACTTTACTTAAAAATTTTTTAAAAGCTTTTTTATGATGAAAAACTTTTTGTTTAAACGAACGTAAATTAACTGGTTGCATTGTAAATTTAATAATTGAAAATAAATTTTCGTACTTGTTTTAAAAACGAATATAGTTACATAATTGTACTTTCAAATAAAAAACATCTCCTACTTTTATAACTTACTTCTTTAATAATGTGGCAGCCATACAAAAAAGGATATAAAGATTGGTTACAGTTAGAAAAATCTTTAAGCGATAATTCTGTAGAAGCTTATTTAAGAGATATAGAGAAGCTTACGGAATATTTAATTGTACAAAACAGTCCCAAAAAAATAAATGAAATTAGTTTAAAAGATTTGCAACTTTTTATTCAGTGGATAGGAGAGCTTGGTATGACACCAACTTCGCAAGCTCGTATAGTTTCTGGCATAAGAAGTTTTTTTAAGTATTGCCTAACCGAACAACTTATTACAAGTGATCCATCTATTTTATTAGAAACACCAAAAGTAAAAAGAGCTTTGCCAGATGTGTTAAGCTTTGAGGAGATTGAAAATATTATCAATCAAATTGATTTAAGTAAACCTGATGGTGGTAGAAATAAAGCCATGCTAGAAACTATGTATAGCTGCGGTTTAAGAGTGAGCGAATTAATAAACCTTAAAATAAGTTGTTTGTATTTAGATGTTGGCTTTATTAGAGTAATAGGAAAAGGCGATAAGGAAAGACTGGTGCCAATTGGTAGCGATGCTATAAAATATATTACAATTTATAAAAACAATATAAGAACTAATATAGTGCCAAAGCAAGGGTTTGAGGATATTTTGTTTTTAAACAAGTTTGGTAAATCTATTTCTCGTGTAATGATTTTTTATATCATTAAAGAGTTAGTATTAAAAGCTAATATTGATAAAAATATTTCACCTCATACTTTTCGTCATTCTTTTGCAACACATTTGGTAGAGGGAGGAGCAAATTTAAGAGCAGTGCAAGAAATGCTAGGTCATGAAAGTATTACAACCACTGAAATTTACACACATTTAGACAGAGAATTTTTGAGAACTACATTAACACAGTTTCATCCAGCCTTTAAAAAATAAATTATTAAACTACTTTCAAACAACTTCTTAAAACTTGCTGATTATTTTTATTGACTACTTTAATGTAATAAGTGCCATTGTTAATATTACTGGGAATATTAAATAGTTTCACCTCGTTTTTGTTTGCAACCATAATCTCTTGCTCATATACAGCCTGGCTATTCTTATCTTCTAATTGTACAGCATAATTGCCTTTATTAATCATTAAATTTACAACCTTGCCTTTTGTTGCAGGATTAGGAAAAACAGAAACTTTCTTTTTTTTAAATAGTTTAAAAATATGCTTGTTCATAAAAAAAATATATTTTAATTATGCAAATTTTGTACTGATGATTGAATTATAAATACAGATGAAGAGAATTTAATAATTACATAATATAAGAAAATTTTGTTGCTCACCATTCATTAATGGATATAGATAATAATACTTGTAACCATTAATATTTTTAATTCACTAAAAGTTTATCGGTATATTGATTATTATTTTTTTTGTCAATAACTCTTATATAATATGTTCCTTTAGCAATACTGCCATTAAATTTAATTTGCACTTTTTCATCCTTGTAGCTTACTTCAATTTCTGTTGTGTAAACTAGTATTGAATTGTTATTAAAAATTTGTACTACATAGTTGCCTGGTTGCTTAATAGAAATAGTTACGCCATTATTATTAGTAGGGTTTGGTGAAATTTTGAAAAAAGATTTATTAAATACTTTTTTTACGAAAGTTGTAAATGGTGCAGGTTTTACTTCATCAGAAAAGGTTGTTATTCCACCCATCATAATATTGGTTTGTTCAAAACTTGCTTTATCAAAAAATGATAACGAAGTGTCTTTTACTTCTTTAATGATTGTGGTATCATTATTATTAATTAAAAATGCAGAGGCTGATTTGCTAACTAAACTATTTTCGATAGCAAATACCTGATGTAAGTATGGAGTGTTTAAATTTTTAGCATTATCTTTTAATACAGTTACTGATTGTTTAATAGTTACCATATCTTCATTTCTATTGGCGGCAAGCCAAGATGATTTTGGAGATTCCTTTACAGTTTTTTGTTGAGCATTTACTTTATTGATTGAAAATAACAGAGACATTAAACCTGCAATGGTCCATTGTATTTTTTTACTTTTTTTATTTTCATAATTTATTAAAGCCCTGTTAGATTGGTCAGCATGAATTCTTCCACAAACCTTACCTCGTGTAGTAGATAAGTATTGCAGTATTTCTTTATCAGTCATTAATGTAAAATCTGTAACCTGCATTGCACAACTAGCACAAAATTTACCTTTTTCCATAGGTGTCATCTTTTCCCAATTCTCGTTACAGGGTGTAGCAATCTGCAAAAAAATAGCTGATTTCATATAATTTGTTTAGTTACAGATGTTGCCTTTTGAACAATTACATACTTTTTTAATAAATAGAACTACAATGGGTAAATTGTTTATTTCTTTAGAATTATTTCAATTTTTATAACAGTTTATTTGTATATATCATTAAATATTTATCTTAGTGCCTTATGGCATTAACTGTAAAACATATTGATAATACAGCAGACGATAATTCTTTAATGCTTTTGTACCAGCAAAGCTTAGATCAAAAATCGTTGGCTACTTTATTTCTCAGGTATAATGATTTAGTGTTTGGTACTTGTATGAAATATTTTAAAGATGAAGAAACAAGCCGTGATGCTGTAATGGATATTTACCAGGAATTAGTTCAAAAGCTTCCTAATCATAAGGTGGATAATTTTAAAAGTTGGTTATATGTGGTAACAAAAAACCACTGTTTAATGCAGTTAAGAAAGAATAAAAAAACAACAACAGTAGAATTTGATGGACAATTTATGCAATCCGAAGACTTTTCGCATCTTGATAATGTTTTAGAAAAAGAACAAAAATTAAATAGCCTGGAAGGTTGTATTGAAACTTTAAATGAAGAACAAAAGAAAAGTATTCAGTTGTTTTATTTAGAAAATAAATGCTATAACGAAATAGCAGATATTACTGGAATAGAATGGAATAAAGTACGTAGTTTAATACAAAACGGAAGGCGTAACCTGAAAATTTGCATGGATAAAAATGTCTGATTTTACACACCATATTAATTATACAGCAGCAGATATTAATAACTATTTGCAAGGCAAAATGAGCAATGCTGAAAGAAATGCTTTTGAAAAAGCAGCATTAGCAGATCCCTTTTTAGCAGATGCTTTAGAAGGTTTTGAAATTGCTGAAACTACTAAAGCACTTCAAATGTTGAAAGAAACAGATAACCTCATTTCAGCTTCTGCACTTAAACAAAATAAAAATTACAATTTAGCCGATATTGAAAATTATTTACAAAACAATATGGGTAATGCAGAAAGGAATGCATTTGAAAAAGCAACATTAGCAGATCCCTTTTTAGCAGATGCTTTAGAAGGTTTTGAAAATGCAAACCTAACCGAAGCTAAAAAATATATTGGCGAAACAGCAACAACTATATTAAGTAAAGAAGTTGGAAAAGCAAAAGTGGTAACTATGCCAATATATAAAAAGCAATGGTTAAGAATTGCCGCAGGTTTTATAATAATGATTGGTGCAGGAGCTACAATATGGCTTTTAAATAATAATACAAGTACTAAAAAAGAAAATACTTTAGCAGCAATTACCAAAGAAGAAATAAAACAAACTCCAAATACTATTTCTGCATTACCTACAGAAAAAGAAAATACTTCTGAAAAAATAGTAAATAATCATCAGCAAAATGCATCCAATAAAAAAGAGAAGGTAAAAATTGAAGACTTTAATATAATTAATGATAATGCATTAATTAGTTCGCCACAAGCTGCAATAAAAACTACCGAATCAAGTGCAGGAATTTTTAGTACTGAAGATGCTTTAAATAAAAATAAACCCAAAGATATTTCTGTTAAAAGCATGGTAGGAGAGCCTCCTGCATTTCCAAATAATGGTGCTGTAAATGCACAAAATTCTAGAAATATAGAAGAAAGGAATGCTATTGCTTCTAATTTAGCTGAAGCATCAAAAAGTAAGAAAGCAACTGCTGCTGTTCTAAAAATATCAGATAATGAACAGAACAATAAAGGAATTACTCCTATTGGTGGTTGGAAAAAATTTGATGATTATATTAATACAAAAAGAGCAGCATTACATTTTACAAACGAACTAGTAGAATCTGTAATTGTTACTTTTTTAATTGATAAAGAAGGCAAGCCTTATCAAATTCAAGCTCAAAGCTCTATTCCAGAAAAATCTGTAAGAGCTATTGAATTAATTGAAAATGGCGTTAATTGGCAAGTAAAAAATACTACGAATAATAAGGCTGTTGTTATAATTAAGTTGTAAAATTATTCTCAACATTCTTTCTGCCCCTAAAAACTTACTTCTATCCCTCTATTGTTATATAAATTGCAGAAGTGTTATTTTTGATATTTGCTATTTATTATGGCATTGAAGTATTCATTTTTATTAAGTTTATTTTTTTACTGCCATAGTGTTGTGGCACAGAATTATATTGAAAATAGTGAAATCAAAAAGATAGACAGCCTTATTTTATATAATCAATTTGAAACTGCTCAAAAAATAACAGATAGTATTTACAAAGGACTACAATCGCAAAAAAATAATAAAGCCTTATTATTAGAGATAAAATACAAAAAGGCTCTTATATTAGACAGACAAGAAAAACCCCCTAACGAACCTCTAAGCATATTATTGGATATTATAGATGAAGTACATGCTGCAAAACTTCATTCACTCTTATACCGTATTTATTTGTTAATTGCTTTGTGCCACGAAAAAGCAGCCAACTTAGAGCTAACCAATAAATATCTTAATGAAGCGTATAGTATATACGAAAAGTATAAGCTTGAAAACTTGTACAGCATGTATTGTATTAGACGAGGTTCTTATTATAGATTTTTAGAAAAAATTGATTCAGTTTTTTATTTCGCCAATCAAGCAAAAGAAAATGCAGTAGCATACAATAATGAAAAAGTTTTGGTTGATTCTTATATATTACTTGCATTCGCTGCTAACAGAAATAAAAATTATACGGCTGCATTGGAATGTTTTTTTCAGTTAAAAAATTATAGGGTAAAATATAAAGACACGTCTGCATTAGCAATGTCATACATCAACATTGCTCAATGCTATAAAAACATGAAAAATTTTCAAAAAGCTTTGATCTATAGTGATTCCTCTTTTGTTTTTTTTAAAAGCAAGCCCACCTTCATTTATAGTTATCAATATTCAAAAATAAAGTATGAAATTTTTGAAGCATTAGGTAATATGGATTCGGCTTATTATTATCTAAAACAATATCAACAGGAATGGAGTATAGTAAAAAATCATGAAGTAGATGTTAAAACAAATGAGCTTGAAAAACAATACCAAAGCAATAAGAAAGAAGCCATTATAAACAGCAAAAATCAACAACTTTTTTTCATCATCATCCTGCTTTTTGTAATTACAGTTGGTTCTATTTTAATTGTTAGACAAAATAGAAAAATCAGTAAACAAAATAAAATAATCAATAATCAAATAGACGAACTTTCTAAAATTATAGAACAAAAGCAAATGCTTCTCTCTGAGTTGCAACATAGGGTAAAAAATAATTTACAACATGTTATTAGCATTCTGGAAATACAAAAGGAATCTGTAGATTTTAATAATATTGATGAACTCATTAGAGGCAATCAAAACCGTATTCACTCTATGGCATTGTTGCATAAAAAGTTGAATATATCAGAGAATGTGAATGAAGTAGATTTGCCAAAATACATTTCAGAGCTTTCGGAATTGGTAAAAGATTCCTACGATAATCATACAAAGAAAATTCAATTAAATGTTAAATGTGAAATTGATAAAATAGCTTTAGAGAAAGCATTACCAATAGGTTTAATTATTGTGGAATTAGTTAGCAATAGTATGAAATATGCTTTTTTAAGCCGAAGCATTGGTATTATTAATATTTTGCTATCAACCAATCACGATACAACAGAAAATACATTTTATTATACTGATAACGGCGAAGGTTTCGATTTTAATGCAATAGTAAATAAAGGCTTAGGCATTGAAATAATAAAAGGTTTAATTAGTCAATTAGATGGAAAATATGAAACATCAAACAGTAAAGGTTTTGAGTTTATGATTTATTTTAAATAATGGCAAGATGGACAAAAAAAATATTTTATTAGTAGAGGATGATTTTTTGAATAGAAGATATACCAAAAAAATACTAATAGAAAACGGATATAATGTATTGGAAAGTAAAAATGCTATTGAAACAATGGCATTATTAAAAACACATACACCAGACCTTATTATTCTTGATATTCACCTTGGAGAAACAGATAAGAATGGGATAAACCTTGCACAAAATATTAAAGAGCTATTTAATATTCCTTTTTTGTTCCTTACAGCCTACAGTGCCACTGATGTTGTTGAAAAAGCAATTGCTACTTTGCCACAATCCTATATCACCAAGCCATTTAAAAATATAGATTTGATAACAGCAGTAGAACTTGCAATTCGCCAATCTAACAATCAGGAAAAACGTAAACCTGTTGTATTAATAAAAGAAGGAGGGTTTAATATTGAACTACTTGTTGATGAAATAGATTACATAGAATCTGATGGAAATTATCTTTTAATTTATACTCAAGAAAAAGTGTACAAAAGCCGTTTCACCATTAAACAAATTTTAGAAACACTTCCTGCTGCAACTTTTGTACAAACACATAGAGCGTACATTGTAAATAAAAACAGAATTGAAAAATATAGTACTAAAAATGTAATAGTGAATAATAAAGAAATTCCTGTTTCGAAAAACTATATTGATGATATAAAAGTTTTTGAAAAAATGAGAAACTTATATACTTAAAAAGCCAAGCTAATTTTCTATTATAACATTTGCAATTTTAATAGAGTAATTTTAGGAATGTATTTTCTATCCCAAATATCTTTGTTTTATCCCATAAAAATTTAGTATAGATACCAGACAAATATTTTTGTTTCATAAACATTTTACCACATGAAACAACTGTATTTACCAAAACCTTTTAGCTCTATTATCGAATCTAAAATTATTTTATTGTTTAGTTTTATGCTATTTGCTTTTGTTGCAAATGCACAAACAACAATTATTAATGAGTCGTGTGGCTCATCTCATTTACATCAACAAATGATGCAGAACAATTCTAATTATGCATCAAAAGTGTTAGCCAACGAACAAAGGTTAATTAAGTACAAAAATTCAACCTACTTAAACAAGAGTACATCCTCACAAACAAGAGTAGTGCCTGTTGTTTTTCATGTAATGAATGATGGTACACCATTAACACAAATAACCAAAGAAGACATTAAGAAAGCAATTAAAGAGATGAATGAACGCTTTAGAAAAATTGCAGGATCTGAAGGAGATGGTAATGGTGTAGACGTAGGAATAGAATTTGCACTTGCTGTTAGAGACCCTAATGGAAATTGTACAGATGGAATTAATTATTGGGATATTTCTGGTAATGCAAATTTTACTAATTATGTTAATAATGGTGTTAGTTCTGCCCCTGGTAATCCTGGAGTGCCAGATGTCACTTTTAAAGATTTGGCAAGATGGAATCCATCACAATATTACAACATTTGGGTAGTAGGTAAAATAAATGGACCTGTAGATGTTGTGGCTGGTTATGCTTTGCTTGCAGATGGTGCTCATGGAATTGATGCTGATGGCACTGTAGTACAAGCAAAATATGTAAAATTTGGTACAACACTTACACACGAATTAGGGCATGCTTTTAACCTACATCATACTTTTCAAGGAGATGGTAATGGAGGTCAATGCCCTACGAATGTAGATTGTGAAACAGATGGAGATAAAGTATGCGATACACCACCACACAAACGTTCAACTAATTGTGATGCAGGCACCAATAGTTGTACAGGAGCTTCTAATGAAGCTCATGTACACAACTATATGGATTATTCGGGTGGTTCTTGTCAAAATGAATTTACTGCAGGGCAAAAAGATAGAATGTTATTTGCAATTGATAGTATTCGGAAATCTTTTTTAGCTTCCGAAGGAAATATGTCGCTTGTGCCTCCTGCTGTTGCTGATGCTGATTTCGTTAATCCTACAACAGTTGCCTGTGTTGGTACAAATTTGAAGTTTTATGATAAATCTACTTGTACACCTAATACATTTCTTGAAACAGCATTTTCAGGTATTTCATTTGCATGGACAGTGAAAAAAAATGGTAATAACGTACATACTTCTACAAATCAAAATCTATCTTATACTTTTATAGATACTGGTAATTATACAATTACCTTGCAAGTTACCAATGCTCATGGAACTGATTCTAAAACAAGTAATCTCTTAATAACCAATCCAGCAATTGTTGCAGTTTGTCAACCTGGCTCATTCAACCAACCTAACAACTATGATGCTACACTAAATAATGTAACTTTTGGGAATATTAATAACACTACATCCATTTCAAAAAATGGAGCTTATCAGGATTTTTCATGTACAAATGCTACCATTGTGGATGCATTACAAACCTATCCATTAACCATTTCAGTTAAATCGTTTGCAAGTTCTGCACAACGTTATGAGGCTTATTTAGATTATAACAATAATGGCATATTCGAATATCCTAATGAATTAGTTGCTTCTGGTACTGGAGTTATCAATCAAAATAAAAGCTATTTACACAATGTTACAATTCCAGATTCTGCTGTTAAAGGAAAAATTATTCGTTTAAGAGTTATGGCTGATGTACATGCATTTAGTGATAATAAACGCAACTGTACACAAGTTCTAGATTTAGGAGATGTAGAAGATTATGGTGTTTATATTAATGGAACTCCAACACCACCAACTGTATGCCCTCCTGGAAATGTAACTTTAACTACTCAAGCACAAATTAATAGCTTTCCTATTAATTATAATAATTGCAAACAAATAAGTGGCAACTTAACTATTACAGGACCTTCAGATATTACAAATCTTAATGGTTTAAGTAATTTAGAAACGATTACAGGACAACTTAATATTGTACATAACAATAACTTAACTGACCTAAGTGGATTATCCAATTTAAAAACAGTTGGAAATAATTTTTGGATTTCAGATAATACAGCATTAACTACAATTAATGGTTTGAATGCTTTAGAAACAACAGGGCAATTTTATATTGGAAATAATGCAGCTTTAACTACAATTAATTTTTCTAACACATTAACAGGTCTCACTAGTTTTACCATTGTAAATAATCCCTTACTGCAAAGTATAAATGGATTCAACAATATAACAAGTATTAGCGGCGGTTTAAATATTAATAACAATACAGTTCTGCAAAATTTTAATGCTTTCAGTAAACTCAGTTCTGTTGGTAATTTATTACAATTTTCAGACAATGCTCAACTTCAAAATATAGACAGTTTACATAAACTTACTACTGTTGGTGGTGCTTTTAATATTGCTAAAAATGGAGCATTAACGCATCTTAATGGCTTTAGAAAACTTACTTCTGTTGGTGGATTTTTTCAACTATGGGATAATGACAATCTGGTAAATATAGACAGCCTTTATAAACTCACTAATGTTGGTGCTGAGCTTATTGTAGAGGAAAATCCACAGTTGTCAAATATTACAGCTCTTGCAGGAGTAAACCCTAATACTATAGGCGGCACGTATGGTTTATATATAGTAAATAATACAAGTCTTTCTGTATGTAATCTTCCTAATTTTTGTACTTACTTGGCAAACCCTTCCAATACTCATCCAAGAACAATTTCAGGTAATCTTACGAATTGTTTAAATGAAGCAGCAGTTGTAGCAGCTTGCACTGCACCTACAAATGAGTATGTGAATTTTTTAGGTACCATGTTTGTACAAAAAGGAGCATCTGGTACAGGAAGCAGTTGGAGTAATGCTATTGGTGAGTTGGCAGATGCATTGGTAATTGCAAAAAGCATTAATGATACAAGTGCTGGAAAAGTAAAAGAAATATGGGTTACAAGTGGTACTTATAAACCTATGTATAGCCCAGAAGATGGTGCTAATTTTGGAACAAATCAAGGGAGAAACAACGCTTTTTCTTTATTGAATAATGTAAAATTATATGGCGGTTTTGCAGGTTCTGAATCTTCATTTTCTCAAAGAATTTTAGACACTGCTAATCCAACTATTTTAAGTGGAGATATAGATAATAATAATTTACTGGATAATGGTAATACATACCATGTTTTAGTTGCTGCAGGAGTATCCAGCTCTACTGTGTTAGATGGTTTTACTATTAAAATGGGGTATGCAAGTTCTACTGGGTCTTTAGTTGTAAATGGTAATTCTGTTGAAAGAAGAGTTGGTGGTGGAATAATTAACTACTCATCTTCTCCTATAATTAGAAACTGTATAATTACACAAAATAGAACTGATTATGATGGAGGAGGTATGGCTAATTATTTTTCATCCAACCCAACAATTACTCAATGTTTTTTTACAGGTAATACTGCATCTTATGGAGGTGCTATTGAAAACTATAATAACTCAAATCCTATTATAAACAATAGCCTATTTGCAGGGAATAATGCAAATTATGGCAGTGGAATAGAAAGTTATCAAAATTCAATATCCGTAATTACAAACTGTACTTTTTCTGGCAATAGTGCAAGTAATGCTGGAGTAATTTATTCTTATGGAACATCTACAGAACCTATAATAACCAATACCATTATTTATGGTAATAATTTTGGGTTAAATTATCTACCTACCAATATTATTAGTAATAGTTTAATTCAAGGGTTAGCTGGTGGTTCAAATGGTAATTTAAATGGCAATTCTGATCCATTGTTTGTAAATGCTCCTTCATATATTTTAGCACCTTTTACAAATGGTGATTATAGATTACAAATAGGAAGCCCAGCTATTAATACTGGTACTTCTGATACAACAGGTTTTAATATTGGTAATAGAGATGTTGTAGGTATTGCACGAATAGTAGGTGGTACAATAGATATGGGTGCTTACGAATCTTACAAAAAATTCTATTATACAACAGGTAGTAATGAAGGATATGTTTTAAGCAACTGGAAAAGCAATATAGATGGAACAGGTTCATCACCTTCTGCATTTAAAGAAGCTGCAGATTTTACTATTCAATCTGGTCATACAATAACTTTAAATAATGGAATGGATTTGGATGTTGGAAACAATGATGTAATTGTTCAGCCCAATGCAGTTATTAATGGTAACATGCCTTTAATTACTGGTGGAACTTTAACTAATAATGGAACTATCTCAACATTAGCTATACTATTTGGAAATCTACATCAAACTATAAAAGGTAATGGAACAATAACTAATTTAGGTCTTAATAATTCTGCAGGTGCTACCATTGAAACAAATAGCACTGTAAATATAACAGGCACTTATACACCTGTATTAGGAACTTTAACTACCAATAACGGTTTAATTTTATTAAGCAATGAAAATGGTACTGCTCGTATAGCTCAAGGTACAGACAATTACATTAATGGCAACGTTACAATAGAGCGTTACATACCTGCCAAAGCAGCACGTAAATGGAGTTTTATAACAAGCCCTGTAAGTGGTACTATACACAATACATGGCAACAGCAAATACATATTACAGGTGCAGGTACAGGAGGCACAGTTTGCCCTACATTTACACCACATATTAATGGTTTTGATGCAACAGTTAGCAGTGCTCCCAATATTTATACTTATGATGCTTTACAAATAAGTGGTAACCGTTGGAAAGTACCATCAAGTACTTTGTCAGACATCATAGATGCAGGTAAAGCATTTAGAGTAAATATTCGTGGAGATAGGAGTTTAGGATGTAGTTTGTTAGATGGAAGCCCAAGTGGTTTAGTACCAAGTGCTGTAACATTAAGAGCTACAGGAGCTTTGAGCAATGCTGCGAAAAATATGGGCAGCTTTAGTGTCATTTATCCTAACAATGGCGTTAATAATTATGTATTTGTAGGGAATCCTTATCCAAGTGCAATTAGCTTTAGTGCATTGCTAACAACCAATAATAGTAGTATTAATAATACTTATGCCTTGTATGTGCCTTCAAGCCCTTCTGGAGTGTACAGTTATTGGGATGGTTCAACTTTTACAGGAGGTACAGGATATGATAATACTAAAGGAAATATTATAGCAAGCGGTCAGGCATTTTTTGTACAATCTAAAGTAGCAGGAAATCTAACAATGTTTTTTGAAGAAAGTCATAAAACAGATGGTGCCAATACAGGTTATTTCCGTACAAACAATTACAATGAAAAAATAAGAGTACATTATTTGCAAAATGACAATTCACAAATGGATGAAATTGTAATTCGTTATGCCAATGATGCAACAATTAATAATGTAGAGGAAAGCAGTTTAGACATTGCTTCTATAAATAGTGGTAGCAATTACCTAACAAGCCTTAAAGGAAACAAAGGCATGGCTGTACAAACAAGAGACTTACAAACACATACTACAGATACAGTTTGGTTGAATGTAGTAAGTACACAAAGTGGAGCTTACAAATTAAACTTTAGCGAGTTTGAAAACTTTGCAACAGCAGATATTTATTTAATTGATCATTACACTAAAACAACACAAAATGTAAAACAAAATACTGTGTATGAGTTTAGTGTTGATAAGGATAATGCTGCTACCAAAGGAACACAAAGGTTTAGTGTGGTATTCAACAAAAAGCAATCACCCGAATTGACTTTAAACAAGAATATTAAACTATATCCTAATCCTGCAAACAAACAAGTATATGTACAACTACCACAAAGTGCAGAAATTAATTACAACATCAAAGTAACAAATATGGTAGGCAAAATAGTATTACAGCAGAAAGCAACAAACAGTACAGAACAGCTAAACATAAGTAAGCTAAGCAAAGGAACTTATATTGTAGAAATAATAGACAGCAAAGGCAACAGAACAACAGAGAAATTGGTAAAGAATTAAGAGTTTAGAATTATGAGTTTAGTGTTAAGAATTAAGAGTTAAGAAATGGAATGATAAATCGTTGTTATCCTGAGTAGTTCTTTATGTCATCCTGAGCGAAGCGAAGGATCTTCAGAATAGCATTAAAGGATCAAGCAGATGTTTCACTTCGTTCAACATGACATTGCTTTTTATTTCATTCAGAAAGAACATTAAAAAATAAAATAATTATGAAAACAAAATTATTAAGAGTAATAGGAGTGCTGGCAATCATAATGCTAATAGCATTGCCTGTAATAGCACAAGATAATTTTCCAGAGCCAGAAGATGATATTCCAATAGATGGAGGATTAACTTTATTGCTTGCAGCAGGTGCTGGTTATGGTGCTAAAAAATTAAGGGAGAAAAGAAAAATTAAATGACACTATCCCATAAAGTGTGTAAGTAAAATAATTAGGGGTTCAGCTTTTTTATAAAAGCTGAACCCTTTTAGATC
>JAIBAV010000009.1 GCA_019695015.1 Chitinophagaceae bacterium | reverse complement strand
CACCAAAGACTTTCTATATAATTATTTTCGAAAGTTACATAAGGCTCTTTCAAATCAACCCAATAGCCCATTTTGGTAGTAATATCATCCCATTCTTTTTTATAACGCAAAACAGCTTCACGGCATTTTTGGTTATACTCTGCCACCGAAATTTTTTTGCCTATATCTTCTTTAGTTATTCCTAATTCTTTTTCAACACCTAATTCCACAGGCAAACCATGTGTATCCCAACCACCTTTACGTTTTACCTGAAAGCCTTGCATGGTTTTGTAACGGCAAACTAAATCTTTTAATGTTCTTGAAATTACATGATGTATGCCAGGCATGCCATTGGCACTTGGTGGACCTTCGTAAAAAACAAATGGTTTAGAGCCTTCTCTTAAAGAGATACTTTTTTCAAAAGCCTGCTCTTTTTGCCATTGTTCTAATATTTTTTTTTCTATGGAAGGTAAATTTAACCCTTCTAGTTCTTTATACTTTTTCATGTACCAAAATGCTTGTAATGCCTTATTTTAAAGGTGGCGAAGTTAAGTAATAAGGTTATATTTTACCTAATTATTGCTGAATAATAAAAAGAAATTATTTTATATCAAAGTAGCGTTTTATTATCTTTAAAAACATTTAAAACAATACCAATAATGAAAAGAATAATATTTTTTATTTTAATTATCCTTACAATTAAAACAAATGCTCAAACTACCGATGAAGCTGCTATTAGGCAAATATTACAAACACAAGAGAAAGCCTGGAACAATGGTAATTTAGATGCTTTTATGTTTGGTTACTGGAATAATGATAGCCTTATGTTTATTGGTAAAAAGGGTTTAACTTATGGCTACCATGCTACTTTAGCAAATTATAAAAAAAGTTATCCGGATACAGCACATATGGGAAAATTTTCTTCTACTATTATTAGCATTAAAAAACTTTCAAATGAATATTATTTTGTGATAGGCAAATGGGAGCTTTTTAGAACTGTTGGCAATATTTCAGGGCATTACAGTTTATTATTTAGAAAGATTAAAGGCAAATGGGTAATTATTGCAGACCATAGCAGTTAACCATTTGATAGTTACAACTCTTTACAAATATTTTTTACAATTGAAGGTCCTTGATATATAAAGCCTGTAAAAACTTGAATTAGGGAAGCCCCAGCTTGTAATTTTTCTTTAGCATCTTGTGCTGTAAAAATACCACCACTTGCAATTATGGGAATTTGATTTTGTGTTTGTTGTGCCAAATATTTTACAACTTGAGTGCTTTTTAATGCAACTGGTTTGCCACTTAAACCACCTGCACCAATTTGCTGAATTTTTTGAGCATTTGTTTGCAACCCTTGCCTATCAATGGTTGTATTGGTTGCTACTAATCCATCTAACTTAATTTCTATACCTAAATCAATAATATCATCTAGTTGTTCTTGGGTTAAATCTGGTGCAATTTTTAAGAGTAATGGCTTAGGCATTGTTTTGCCTTGATTTTGATTTTGAATATGTGCCAAAATTTTTCTTAGAGCATCTTTTTCTTGCAATTCTCTTAAACCTGGTGTGTTTGGGCTACTTACATTAACTACAAAGTAATCAACCAATTCAAATAATTCATTGAAACAAATTTCATAATCTTTCCAAGCATTTTCGTTGGGTGTAATTTTATTTTTACCAATATTTCCGCCAATAATTAATTGGTTACTTTGAAGGCTAGGCTGGTTACGCCAATGAATTAATCTTTTTTTTATTTCATGAACACCATCATTATTAAAACCCATTCTATTTATTAAAGCCTTGTCTTTGGGCAAACGAAATAAACGTGGCCGATCGTTGCCATTTTGAGCTAATGGTGTTACGGTACCAATTTCTACAAATCCAAAACCAAGTGCATTTAATTCGTTTAAGTAAAGTGCATTTTTATCGAAACCTGCACCTAAGCCAACAGGATTTTTAAATTGCAACCCAAAAACTTCTTTTTGTAAGGTTGTTTGTTGAAATTGAAATTGGTTACTGATTAAGTTTTTAATTGCCTTGTTAGAACAAAGCATTTTTAGCATATTCATTGAAAAATAATGCACATTTTCCGGAGGAAAACAAAACAAAATATCACGAATTAGCTTATACATAAAACAAAGATAAAGGCGAAAGTTACAGCTAAGTTAAATACCAAAACTTGGCAATAAAATAGTTATAGTGGTTCCTTTATTTTCTTCTGATTCTATTTTAATTTCTCCACTATTAATTTCAACTAATCTTTTAACCAAATACAAGCCAATGCCTAAGCCTTGTTGTTCATATTTAGAACGATTGAATTGCTTAAAAGGTGCTATTTGATTGTTATTTTCAATAGCAAACCCTTTACCACTGTCTTTTATTTCAATAAAATAATTATCTCCATCTGGTTTTCCTTTTATAGAAATTTTGCTTCCCTTTGATGAAAATTTTAATGCATTATCTGTTAGTTCTAATAAAATTCTCATTAAATATTCAGGACTAATATGCACATCGGTGGCTTGCATATCAAAAACTAAATCTTCTGGTCTATTATAAATTTCTCTTGCAATAACTTCTAGTTCTGTTTTAATTCTATCTGCCCATTTACCTGACGAATTACCAGAGTTAAACATGCTTAGCAATTCAGTATGCACTTCTGCTCTTTTTATTTCTTCAAAAAGCATTAGGTTGGCTAATGAATGGTTTAGCCTTAACCCAGATTTTAAAATTGAATAAAGTAGTTCTTGAATTTGAGTATCGTTAAAAGAAGTTCTGGAACTTAATAATAAATTAATGCCTCCAATTATGCCATGTAATGGTGTATTAAACTCATGATAATAGCTTGCAAAAGCAGAGGTATCTAATTCGTGTTTTACTTTTGCATATTCATCAATTATTTTTTGTTGTTTTTTTAATCTTGTTTCAATTGCTGTTACTAAATCTTTAGCAGTAAATGGTTTGGTTAGGTAATCATCTGCTCCTAATTCCATTCCTTGCCTTATATCATTTCTATCAATTTTAGCAGTTAAAAATATAAATGGAACATTTTGAATAATACTAGTTTTACGAATGTACTCTAACACTTTATAACCATCCATTTTAGGCATCATTATATCGCATAAAATTAAGTGTGGCCTAAAATCTATTGCTTCTAAAACGCCCTGTCTTCCGTTATTTGCTGTGCGTACAAGATATTGTTTAGCTTCTAACAATTCTTGAATATTTTCTCTTATATTATCTTCATCTTCTATCACTAAAATTTTAGTTGTAAAACTCATAAAATATTGGTTTTATTTTTTTATTTGATATAATGGAAGTTGAATATTTACAGTGGTGCCTTTATCTATTTCACTTTCCACAAACAATTTACCTCCATGTGTTTCTATAAATTCATTTACAATGGATAGGCCTAAACCTGTACCTTCAAATTCTGTTGCATTTGTGGCACGATAAAAAGGTTGAAATAAATTTTCAATTTCGTTTGCAGGTATGCCAATGCCTTGGTCTTTTACAGCAATATTTACTGTTGTTTCACTAAAAGTAATAGTAAATTTTATATCTCCCTTGTTAGAATATTTGAAAGCATTGCTTAAAATATTTTCTAAAGTATGGTCTAATAATTTAGCATCAAACATTACTTCTTGAGCAGTTCCGAAAATATATAATATTACTTTTCTGTTGTTATAATCCTGGTTATTATACCTACTTTCTATTATGTCTCTACAAAATTGAATGATGTTACCAAAAGTAGGGTTATAAGGTGTTCTATTGGCCTCTGCCCTGCCTAAAAGTAATACGTCATTCATTAAATCTTGTAGTCTTGAAACTTCAGATTCTATTCTTAAAAATTGTTTTTTAAATGGCTGTTGTTTTTGTTCAGAAATGCCTTCTAAATAAATTTGCATTAATTCAATACCGCTTTGAATTACTGTTAGTGGCGTACGAAATTGGTGAGATGCCATTGAAACAAACTGAGCCCTTAATTCGTTTAATGCTCTCTCTTTATTTAAAGATTGTTGCAACTCTTTCATTAACTGTTCTCTTTCAGTAACATCTCTAGTGCTGCAAATTATAGATGTAGTATCGTTGTTTGCATCTATAATTGGTTTGAAATAAGTTTCTACCCAATTAAAACTGCCATCTTTTTTATTTAACCTATATCTTAAACTTGCCTCTTCTTTATTAAATACTATTTTTTCTAAAGCTTCTTCTAAAAAGTTGGTAACATCTTCGGCATGAATAAAGAAAATAATATTTTTTCCAATTAACTCTTCTGTAGTGTAGCCTATAACTTTTACAGAAGATGGAGATGCATACATAAACCTACCATCAATATCAATTATAGAAATAAAATCAGTGATGTTTTCTGAAATAAATCTAAACTTACGTTCACTTTCAATTAAATTTTGTTCCGCATTTTCTAAATTGGTATAATCAGATTTTACAATAAACAATTTATCGGCATTGCCATCTTTATCTGTTGTTACAGTTACCTTTTCTAACAACATTTTTGTTTCTCCAACTGGTGTATTAATTCTATAAAAAAATTCGCCTTTACTTTTATTGCTAATTATATCGTTCATTTGGCTTTCTATACTGGCATAATCATCCTTAAAAATAATTTCTTTCCAGTATAAATCGTTGGAGAGATAAGTATCTTTACTACAGCCATATAAATATTCAATATTATTGCTTACAAATTCATATTTTTTTTGTTGTAAATTATAAATAGCATACACATCATCTATATTATTAATAAGGTATGCAAGCTGTTCGGTTACTTGTTTTATACTATTTTCGTATGCTACTCTTTCAGAGATATCTCTTAAAATACAGAGTAAGTATTTTTTATTTTTGAAAGTAAAAACAGAGGTAGAAAACTCGAAAGGAATTTCTGTTTTCTCATCTTTTGTTGTAAAACTAATTTGCTGTGTTTTAACTGAATTATTGCTTGCACTGGCATGCTTTAATAAGTTATGAAATTTTTTTCTTTTATCTAAAGACCATTGTGTGTAGTTTTGACCAATCCATTCTTTGGGTGTGTAGCCAAGTAAACTGATTGCTTTGTTTACATTTTCAAATTGGCTTGTTTGCAAATCAATAGTAAAAATTATTTCTTTACTACTATTTAAAATGGTTAATAATTTTTCGTTGGATTCTTGCAAAGATTCTACCAGCAGAAGATTTTGGATTTTATGTTTTTCTAAATCTGCAGCTATTTGGTAAGTATCTTGAATATCTATTGTGGTACCAACTACTAATGCAGGCTCACCAGTTTCATCATACAGCAGTGTTTGCCTCGTCTGCACCCAAAAATATTCATTGGCAGTTGGACTAAACATTCTAAATTTAATTTCATTAACAGTATTGTTTTTTTGAAGAATAAATTGTTCATAATTCTGCATCACCCTTTGCATATCATCTGGATGTGCTTTATCTAATAGCCAATCTTTTATATTGTACTGAAATGTTTTTTGAGGTATAAAATTGCCTATACGATGGGCAAACCCCATTACATGTGTAGTATCTGTTTTTAAATTATGATCCCAAATTATTTGGTTTAATGTATATAAAGTAGATTCATACACATCATTTCTAAAAAACAATTCTTCTTGAATGGTTGTTGTGCTTGCAACTTTACTTATTGCTGTTGATAATTTTTGTAAAATAGAAGAATATATATTTTCCTCTACAGGTTCCTTAAAAGCCAATAATATTAGTTCATTGTTATTATGGTTAAAGCTGTAGCCTAAAATTTGCTTAATTGGAGAATTGGCAAACAAAGAAATATTTTCATTACTATTTGAACGTAAGTTAAAAGAGGAATGAGTTGGTTGAATTTCTTTAAACTGTTTGAAAAATTGTTGTACTTTATTTTCAGAGAAAATTATTTGGTCATTATTAGCACAATGATACAATTTGTTTGCTTTATCTCTATTTACACTAATACAACACATTGCTGCATTAGTGTACTGAATTATAAGGTTTGTAATATTACTTAATGCATCATTAATATTGTTATTAATAAGTTGCTCGTAACACTGAGCAAGCAATTGATTATTTTTGGTTTCTATAGATTCCGTAACAGGCATTAGAGCATATTATACTTTCAATTCAAATTATATATAACGCTTTTTGTGGGGTTTATTATTGTATTAGATTTATATATTCTTTTTAATAAAGTATTGAGTAAAAAAGTAAGGGTATAATTATAATACTTTCAGTTTAACATTTTCAATTCTGGTATCGCTAACACTTAAAATATCGAACTGATAATTACCAATAATTATTGATTCTCTTTGATTAGGAATTGAGCCATAAAAATTAATGATATACCCAGATAAGGTTTCTGAGTCATCTACATCAAAAGTTAATTTATATTTTTCTGCAAGCATATCAAGCTCTAGCCTTCCACTTAAAACAAATTCATTTTCTGATAGTTGCTTAGCCACAAAATCATCTGTATCATATTCATCATGTATTTCGCCAAAAATTTCTTCTAAAATATCTTCCAGAGTTACAATACCAGCAGTTCCTCCAAACTCATCTACCACCCATGCAATATTTCTTCTTTCTTTTGTAAACTTGCTAATTAAATCTATTGCATTCATAGCTTCTGGTATAACAGGAATTGGCAATAATACATCTTGAATATTTTTAGGTTTTTTAAATAAATCTAACTGATGAATATAGCCCAAAATATTATCAATATTATCTTTAAATACAATTAGCCTGGTTAGTTTTGTTTGTATAAAAATTTTCTTTACTTCTTCTATATTACTTTCTATGTCTATCCCTTCTATTTCAGTTCTTGGAACTAAGCATTGCCTTATTTTAACTGTAGGTAAACTAAGTGCATTTTCAAATAACTCTTTGTTTAATTCTTCGCCAGATTCATCATGTTCTTTGGCTTGTTGAAAAAAATGTTCTAAATCAATATGAGAGAAAGCTTCTTCTTTTTCACTCATTTTAATATTAAACAAATATTTTAAAACCCATTGAGAAACACTTACAAAAAACCTTGCAATGGGTGCAAACAAGCTATGAAAAATATTAGCTAAGGGTGCAAAAACACTAATCAGCATATCATTTTTGGCTCTAAAAATTGCTTTTGGAAAAAACTCACCTAAAACTAAAATAACTATACCAGCAATTAAAGTGTTTATTGCAAGTTGAAGATACCCATTTTTAACATGAAAGAAACTCCAAAAAGAGCCTTGTAAAAATTGGTTAAAAGCAAGCCCATAAATAACGTAAAAAAAGTTTAAGCCAATTAAGCAAGAGCCAATGAATTCAGCGGGTTTTTCTAAAAATTTTGCTATGACGATCCCGCTTTTTTTGCCCTGTTTTTTCTTAAGTTCAACAGATAATTTATTGGTGCTAACAAAAGCAATTTCGTAACCAGCAAAAAAGCCAATTATAATAATTGAACAAAAAAGCCAAATCAAATTGTACACTTCTTCCATAGTTACGAATGTGCACTAAGTTAAGCTAAAATAGTGATAGGATAAAATACCTGTTATTAATAGAGTAGTATAAAGAAAAATTATCTGCTTTTTAACCAATTTCTTGGGTTTAAAAAAACAGTTTTATCGTTGGTAACCATAAAAAGTAAAGATTCTTCACCAAAAGTGCTTATACCCGATTTCCCTAAAACTGTACCTGCCTTTACCTGTTGGCTCTTTCTTGCTGTAATTTCTGACAAATAATTATAAATTGTAAAATATTTTCCATGCTTTACAATTACAGCAGGCGAGCCTCCAAAATCTCCTACATAGGTTACTTCACCATCTGCAACAGATTTTACAGCAGTACCTTGTGGAACAGCTATTTCAATTCCATCGCTATGGCCTTGTAATTTTTCTGTTATTTGATAATTGCCAAATGGTGCAATAACGGTACCAATACTTACAGGCCAATTCAAATTCCTTTTTTCAAAATTAACCGACATTTCAACACCTTCTGCTGTACTTTCTAATGCACTATACTCTCTATTTACCGTTTTGGTGCTTGCCATTTCTTCCACTACTTCTGTGTTTGCAACACCTGGTTTTGTAGTTGTAGTTTTTGCAATATTTTTATTGGCTGCATTTGCTTTATTTCTTGCATCTGTTTCTGCTTTTAACTTTGCCAACCTTGCTTTTTCTGCCTCTGCAATTTCTCTTCTAATTATTGCTGCAATGGTGTTCCTCATCTCTGCTCTTTGCTTTTCTTTTTTTCTTAGTAAAGCTGTTACCTCTTTTTCTTGGCCTTTTAATCCTTTTACTACATCATTCTTCTCTTTTTTATCTGCTTCTAAATCTACTAACTGCGTTTTTTGCGATTCTAATACTTGATTTTGCTCGTTTTTAGAGTTGGTTAAGGTGCCAATTTTTTGTTGTAAAACCTGTTGTGTTTTTACGATGTTGCCAACTTGTGTTTCTCTTAATTTTCTATAGCTTTTTAAGTAAGTTACTCTTTTAAGAGCATCGTTAAAACTGGTGGAAGAAAATAAAAAATTTAAATATTGATAATTTCCTCTATTCTTATAAGCAAAAGCAATACTTCGGGCATATTGCTGTTTTAAGGTGTCAAGCTCTTTACGCATTCTATAAATTTCTAACTCATTTTGGTAAATGGTTTCATCTAAAAGCCTCACCCTTCTATTTATTGTTCTTATCAACTCTTCTCTAGCTGCAATTTTTCTTTGTACTGATGCAACTTGTGCTAATGAAACTTTTTTATTTTTTTGAATTTGAACTAAATTCTTAGATAATTCATTAATCTCTTTTCTTAACTCATCTTCTTTCTTTTGTAGTTCTTCTTTTGTTTGTGCATGAAGTTGAAAAGAAGCAACTAATACAAAAGCAATAGCTACAAAAAATTTTGCAGCATTAAATAATGCTTTAGGTGATATTTTGGTTAATACAATAAAACTTGGTTTGTTTTTCATACAAGATTTTCTTTTTAAGATACCAAAAGAATAGATATTACATAAAAAGCATAATAGCTATATAGTATTGAAAGGTCATAAGTAAACAAAAAAAATATTATTTATGCCCTATGTGCAAAAGTTTACTATCAATGCAGTAAAACTAATGGAATTGTGGAGAAACTTTTATTGCTTTTTATAATTTTTAGGAATATTAAACATATACGTTAAAGGCTCGTTAAAGGTGTATTGTTTAAAATCTAACCAAACATCTAATTTAGTTTTTTCTGAAACTGAAAATTTTCTTTTTGTAGAAAACTTTACTCCAAAAGCATCTACATAATCGCTGTAAGTAATATTACAAGTTCTGTTTTTAAAAACATCTATATCATCTAACTTACTATGCAATACTTTAAAATCGTTTTTGTCTAAAGTAATTAAATGCTTAAACAAGTTGCCCAACATAAGTACAGAAAAATCATCTAAACTATTTCTGTAAGAAACTATATTGCTATCTATATAAACAGGATTACCAATTATGACATCTTGAATTGTGCTAAAATCAAAAGGTATTTGTGTAACTTCTTGCAAATAAGCAATAGTTCTTTTTTGAACAATTTTATCAATTTTATTGATTACGGTAACGCTATCTTTTGTAATTTTTGCTACCACACCTTCTTTAGTAATTCCCAAAAAGCTACCTACTAATCTTATGTAAATTACACTATCTTTTTGCATATACGTATAGGCTGTAAGCTTTCTGCTATCTGAAGGGCTTTCATAATCTACTTTTATTTTAGCATAAAAGGTAGAGAAGTTGATTTTATGATTTATAGTTTGATTCAAAATTTCTTTAACAACAGCAAAGGAATCTATTGATTTTTCTTCGGCAACAGTTACAACTTGAGTAGTATCTTTTTTAGTAATTGCTGTTTGAATATTATGAGTATTTTTGGTTGTACGGCAAGAGAATATTACTACTAATAATAAAGTGCAGCCTACTAATAACTGTTTATTCATTGTGCAAATTTATTGTTTTCCTGTATGTCCAAAGCCTCCTGTACCTCTTGTAGTTTCGTTAATTATTTGAACCTGTACCAGTTCTGCCTGTTCAATTTTACAAAATACCATTTGTGCTATACGTTCACCATGTTGTATGGTTACTGTTTCATTGGAAAGATTGATTAAAATAATTTTTATTTCGCCTCTGTAATCAGCATCTATAGTACCAGGTGTATTTAAGCAAGTAATTCCTTGTTTTATAGCCAAACCACTTCTTGGTCTAATTTGTGCTTCATAGCCTTGAGGTATTTCAATAAAAATGCCAGTTGGTATCAATGCCCTTTGTAAAGGTTGTAATGTAATAGCTTCGTTTATATTTGCTCTTACATCCATACCAGATGCCCCTTTTGTTTCATAAGTAGGTAGAGGGTTGGTTGATTTATTAATAATGTTAATCTGCATACTATTAGCCAATAAATGTTTTGACAAAAATTTTAAGATCTAGTTTAAAGGACCAGTGAAAGATATAATTTGTATCGCATTGTACTCTTTGTTGAATATTTTTTTTATTCTGCTCTATATCTTCTACATCGCCACGTAATCCATTTATTTGAGAAAGCCCTGTAATACCAGGTTTAACTAATAAACGCTGATGAATATTTGGCACATACTCGCTATATAAATTATGAAAAGGCACTGCATGTGGCCTTGGACCAATGATAGACATATTGCCTTTAAGAACATTTATAAACTGAGGTAATTCATCTAAATTATATTTTCTTAAAAAAACTCCCACTTTGGTTGCAGGTGTTGTATAGCTAAGTGGCAATGAATCTTTATCTAGCGAATTGCTATTGCTTAAAAGCGTTCTAAACTTGTAGCATTTAAAAATTTTACCATTCAAACCAATACGATCTTGCACAAACATAGCAAGCCCTTTGGTTTCTAGTTTTATAGCAATTGCAATGATTGGGTATAACCATGAAAAAATAAAGAGGAGGAAACAAATAGAAACTGCAATATCAAAAAATCTTTTAGCCAATGATCCATTTATTTGCAATGCCTTATATTGCAACTGTTCATTGGTAAATGAATTTTGATTAAAGCCGAAAGAAAAATTATTTTTACTCACTGTTGTTTGTTAAACAGCCGTAAAAATATTGGATTAATAATATTATTTTCACTTTAGTTCAAAATACTTTTAAGATTAAACTTTAAAGCTTATGGCTAATAGTTTTTTTCAAACTATTCCTTCTGCAGTAAAAAAATTTTTACTAAGAAGCATAGTATTTTTTATTATATGGAAACTGATTTACCATTTGGTTTTATATCCTATTCGTGTTCCAGATAAACAGCTTACACATATTACAGCAGTTATTACTAAAGAAATGATACAATTTCATTACCCTAATGATAAATTGAATATTGAAGAAATAAACTATCCTTCACCGAAAGAAAATTTATTAAAAAATAATAAAAAAATTGTAGGTATTGCAGATGGTTGCAATGGGCTTGAGTTGTATATTTTATATATTGGCTTTTTAGCTTGCTTCCCTTCTAATAAAAAAAGATTATTTGCTTATGCTATTACTGGCATAGTATTAATTTTTGTTTTAAACAATATACGTAGTTATGTAATTACATTATTAAATATTCACAACTCTTCCTTTACAGATGTTGCCCATCATTATTTTTTTAAAATTTTTATTTATGCTGTTATGTTTTTATTGTGGGTAAAATATACAAAACCCAAATTAAAAGATGAATAAAACATTTAAACATATTATTGCTATTTCTTTAATATTAATTGTTTGTTGGTGGGGTTACACAAATACAGAAGAAATAAATAAAATATCTAACGTACATAAGCCTTTTGAGCAACAACTTAAAAGGATAATTTGGTTATTAATTGTGGGAATTATTACTTGGTGGGCTTTTGCGAAAGACAATAATCAATGGCTTAGCAAAATAGTTATAATTATTTATGCTTTTGTTATAATTACCATTGGGCTAATAGGGGTACTTGAATGGAAATTTAAGTTTTTGAGTGAGAATTGGAGAGAATTTTTTGCAGGAGTAAGATTATTTTTATCTAGTCCATTGCCTTTTATTTTTTTATGGATAATGCGTAAAATTAATTTTGATCACTTTTCTAAAAATTAAAACTCTTTTAGAATATTAAGTAAATTAGTAGAGTAGGAAATATTGAAAATAAAATCTTTGTTATTTATTAAATTACTTTTCTCTGTTCTATAAAATATTTGTGCTGCAATGCCTGAATTTGTAACAGGATTCATTAAATACCTTATAGCCACATTAGAATAAATTAAATTGGTTTTAATACCTTGTGTTATTTTATTATTGAATGAAAAAATTCCTGTTTGTGATAGATAATCTGATTTATAAATATTTTTACCCCAATGTGAATTTGCATCATCTGCCCCATACCATGCAATAATTAAGTTAGCACTAAATAAGTATCTTTTGATTTTATAATTTGCCTCTAGTAAAAACTCTCTAAAATTAGCACCAAATGGGTGAGCTAAAACCTCGCCATAATGTGTATAGCTTAAGGTTGGTGTTTTACTAGCATAAGTATAAGGACGAACAGTATTAAACTCAATTCTTGCAAAAGCATTATCTAAATTAAATGGCTTAAAAGATTTAACACCAAGCTGTACACCATATTTATTTTGAAAAAAACCTTTACCATTCTTTGATTCTCTAATATTAAAATCATCTATTATTAATTGACCATAAATTACTGTATGTTTTTTTATAGTATAACTAGCATCTACCCCTATTAAAGAATTATCTGGAGAGCCGTTGTTAAAGTTTAATGAGTTAAAGAAAATAATTGGAACAAAATAACCCCATTCTTGATCTCTTCTATTTCCTAAGCTATCTTTATTACTCCAAATAACAGATTGAAATAAATTTAATTCTACATTTTTTATTCCGGTATAACTAACTGTATTAAAAGCCCCAAATTTTTTATCGTAACCATTTGTATTAACCCAATTTTTAGAAGCATCTACAAACTGGCTCCATATAGTTTGAAAAGTAAATTTGCTTATATGTGTTTGCATTTTAAAATAAGGATAACTATACGCTACATCGCTTAATAATAAAGAACGATAACCATTGCCAATAAAGTTTTTGTTATTTCCTAATTCAAAATAAAAATTTTTGTTCGGTTTATATCCTATGAAACCTATTGGAAGTGCATACTCAATATTTTTTCCATTTGTATTGTAGCGAGCTTTACCCATGCCTGGCACAACTGTTAAGGAATCTATATATTGATTAATATACTTCGGAAATTTAGAAACATTTTCGTAAATGCTGCTTGAAATAAAAACTTTGTTATTAAAGTTTGCATCTAGTTGAATGCCTCTATTAAAATGGTAAACACTATAGTCTTTTGATTTACCAAATTCAAATTGAAATAAAGGATTAATTGTTACCGTACTTTTATCAGAAACAAATTCTGCCATATTTCCATTTCTAAATGTTTGCGTAAAAAAATTTCTTTTTTTCCTTAATGAATCTGATGGTAATTGATAAAAACTTAAGAGCTCTTTATTAAATCTAATATCTGTATTGCAATATGGTTGTAATGCAGCTATACTATAAATATTGTTTTCTCTAGCCCATTTTTCGTACAACTGTGCATATAGTTTATTCTGAATTTTAACAGGAAACTTGGCTTGACCAATTGCTACATTAAACTTACAAATAACCAAAATTGCAAGTAGAACGTATTTTAAAAAGTATGTTTTAGTGAGCATTTTCTTCACCTCTTATTATATTATAAACAGTTAATAATACTACTTGAATATCTAATGCAAGCGACCAATTTTCTATATACCAAATATCATACTCTACTCTTTTTTCAATATCTTCAACATTAGAAATTTCGCCTCTATAACCATGTACTTGAGCCCAGCCCGTAATGCCTGGTTTTACAAAATGACGAATCATGTATTTATCAACCATAGCAGCATATTGCTCTGTATGCTTTAACATATGAGGTCTTGGACCAACCACACTCATGTTGCCAATAAATACATTTAAAAACTGCGGCAATTCATCAATACTTGTTTTTCGTAAAAATTTGCCAATTCTTGTAATTCTCTGATCTCCTTTTGTAGCTTGTATTACATCTGCATTTACATTTACTCTCATAGACCTAAACTTGTAACACCAAAATTGTTTATTATCTTTTCCGGATCGTAGTTGTTTAAAAAATACGGGCCCCCTCGATTCTAATTTTATTAATAATGCTAATAATGGGAATAGCCAGCTTGCTAAAAGAATTATAACCAATAGAGAAAATATAAAGTCAAAAAACCGCTTTAGTAATCTATTTAATATATTTTGTAATGGCTCCTCTCTTAAAGATAACAGTGGCAGATTGCCATGAAAACTTAGGTTTTTAAACTTTGTATAAAATCTAAAAAAATCGGGAATTACTCTAACTCTTATTGTGTTCTTATCTAATGTTTGAATGAGATTGTACAACTCTTCATCTTTGATGGAAGATTTTGCAAAAAACACTTCATCTATATTTTGTAGTTGTATAGAGGCCAAAAGATTTTCAATATACTTTTGATTATTTGCATGAAATTCAGAATCTGGCAAGTGTCCTGCATATACAAAGCCTAATTCTTTTTTTTCGTAAAATGTTTTTTTAACTTCATCTATAGCACTTTCATCTCCTATTAGCAATATTCTTTTACCTGCATACAATTCTAAATTATATCTTTTTTTAAAATAATAAAATACCAACCTAGCCAACCAAAAGAAGGTGCTAAAAAGTATAATAAAAATGAGCAAATCTTTTTTAGAAAAGAAAACAACAGAGGATAAAAAGAAATTAATACAAACAACAAACAAAATAAAAATAGCTAACCCATTAAAAGAATTTTTTACTCCTTCTTTAAAATAAATTAAATTTCTTAAAGTATAAACATTCGTAAAAATTGTTGCAGCAATCCATGCAAAGTTGATATTAAGCCAATTAAAAAAATATACTTTATTAAACAATAAATCAGATACATTAATGACAGATGGGCTGAATCTTAAAAACAAAAAAAGCAGTATTATATTTAATATTGCTAAATCGTAAATGAAGTTTAAAAACCTTATAAAAGCTGCATACTTATGGTGCATAATTGAACTAGCCTTTTTTTAATTTTTCTTTTAAAATTAATTTAATTAATGCTAAGTTAGTAGTAAAATATCTCATAAAAAGCCTGCGTGGCTCTTGTGCCATTCTGTAAAACCATTCCATACCAATTTTTTGTACCCAAACTGGGGCACGTTTTACTTTGCCTGCCACTACATCAAAACTACCACCAACACCCATTACAAAATTTAATTTTTGTAATACTTGTTTGTAGTTGAATAAAAAATTTTCTTTTTTAGGAGACCCCATTGCAACAAATAAAATATTTGCACCAGAATTTGCTATTTCATTTGCTATTTCGCTTTCTTCTTCTTTATTAAAATACCCGTTTCTATAGCCAGCAATTATAGAAGGCGAAAATTGGTTTGTATATTTATTTACTACCTCTTTTACAATATGTTCTTCTGCCCCAAAGAAAAATATTTTATACTTTTTATCATGAGCAAGTTGTACCAAATTTTGCATTAAATCTATACCTGCCACACGTTCTGGAATTTTTTTTCCTAAAATTTTTGAAGCCCAAACAACACCTTGTCCATCGGCATTTATTATATCGCAATTAACTACACTTTCTCTTAACTCACTATTATTTTGCATGTGTACTAATTTAGCCACATTAACCACTACATGATGTAAATGCTGTTTTTGAATAATTGCATTTTCAATTTTATTAAGTGTTTGATGCATGGTTATAGCATCTATTGGGCAGTTAAACAATTCTATTCTCATGAAAGGCTTTTTTATATGTTGCTAAAGCAAAAAACATCCAAGCTTGAGCCCAGCGTATATAAGGTATTTTTGAATTTAATGATTGGTTAATTTGATAATAAAAGTATCCATTATTATCCTGCATATTTTGTAGAGTCCAGTTTAATACTGTACTACATAATTTTTCTTCTTTTTGAATTAACCCTAATTCATATAAAGTTATTACAAGTTGTGCAGGTGCATGAATATCTATAGGATAGGTTTTGTTATTATAATATTTTGGTTTGCCATCCTCCTCGAAGAAATTATTAATATAATATTCAAAGCCTTTACTGATAGCAGTTTCAAAACTTGTATCTCCTGTGTATTTTTGATAGGCAGCAATACATTCTAAATTAAACCCTGTATGAAAATTATCTATCCAATAATGAAAACTTTGTAAGCCATAAGCCCATGCACCATTACTTTGTTGATGTTTTACACAGTAACTAACCGATTTTTTTGCTTCGATTTTATAAAGCTCATTTTTTGTTAAAGAATACATTTTACTAAGCAACCTGCTGCCAAGCAAAGAGGCATTAAAAACAATGCTTTTATCTAAAGGAGAATAGGAAAAGCAAAAATCTCCATCAGCATCATAATTTCTGTTAAGGTCTTTTAATATAAAACTGCAACAACTTTCTGCTGCATCTAACAATTTTTTATCTTGTAGAATTTCATACGCTTCTAACAAAGCCCATGAGGCATAAACAGATGCAACAACAGTAGGTGTATTTTTAGGTTGAAAAAATGCCCTTGCCTGCCAATCAAAGTTATAACCCCAACAATAACCACTCCAACCATCTGCTTTCATTTCAAGCAGTTTAGTTGAAAGCTCTTTTATTTTTTGTACATTTTTCTCTGTTGGTTCAATGGTATATAATCTACAATATGCAGATAAAAAAAGTGCTATTCCTTTACTATTATACCCTTTCTCAACTAATAATAGCTTTCTAAAATTGATAGGAGATTTTTTAAAA
>JAIBAV010000157.1 GCA_019695015.1 Chitinophagaceae bacterium | reverse complement strand
AGAAGGATTGATTGGTGTTTTTATAAATGGGAAATGGGGATTTATGGATAAAACCGGAAAAATAGTTATCAAACGTAAATATGATTATGTGAATGTTTTTAAAAATGGATATTCAATTGTTAAATTAAACAATAAATGTGGTATTATTGATACCACTGGAAAAGAAATAATACCTATCATTTATAAAGAGATTACCAGCATTGAAGAAGTAAATGAAACATCATTTGTTGAAAATAAAGGTTTCTGGCGTGTAGAAACTTTAGATAATCAACAAGGTATTGTTAATAAAGAAGGAAAGATAGTAATACCGATTGGTAAATATTATATTTCAAAATATTTTAAAGGGCAGGCTGTTGTATATAAAGAAAATAAGGGTAAAATTTACTTATATGGCAAATAGTAATTGTGTTAAGATATTTGAGAGAAGTACATTATACCCTTACAAGGCAAAACGTTGACAAGAAGTAACGGAGAAACTAATCATCCTATTATCAGTCAGACGACAATCGTCAGACTGATAATAAAAATATAAATTAAATTGAGATGAAAGTAATAAGCCTATGTATTTTTTTAGAATCTTCAAGGCTTGAAAAGATAATTTGATGGTGATAAATACCAGTATTGATAAGCATTTTGAGAGAAATATCTTATTGCTTAAAAATAAAAAAAACTCCTCTATCTTTGAAAGGATTTAGGAATTATTTTTTCACAGATTGATGTTGGTGGCTATACTGTAGAGGTCAATATCTAACCTAACAACCTATATCATTGAAAGTAAAGATTATTTTAATGCACAATCTACAGAAAGAGTAACTATTGGAAAATGCATGGTTGACTTTAATGCGAGTACTCAATGTGATTTATAAAAAGTAATATTAAACCTATCAACTTAATAGAAGGAAGATGAAATTTGTTAAACTTACTAATGAAAAAGATAATGCTTGGATAGCCATTGACAAAATAGCCGTGATTTATTCTTCAATGGGACAAGAAAAAGGAAAAATCAACAGTACTATAGTATTAATAGATGACAATACTCATGGGATTGATGTTTGCGAGACAGGCGATGAAATTTTGAAATTAATCCAAGATGCAGTGAGAAAAGATTAATCTTAAAAAACACATCAAACAAATATCACCCTTGATATTTTATACAGAAAAAAAATCATACTTTTTACAGTGTCTTGACCTGAAATTGGTTGACAAAGAAAATAGAACTTTACAGAAAGAAAGTTGTCAATTTACATACGATTATGAATACAAAATATTAGTAGACATTGACAAATATTTTTAAAATAGAACAAGAAAATTAATCTAAAAAAGTTCGTTCTCAAAAACTTGTAATCGTTCGTTTATGACTTTGAAATACTTATCAGTTAATTCACTTCCTAAATAATTACGATTTAATTTTTTTGCGACAATTGCAGTTGTTCCAGTTCCCATAAACGGGTCGTAAACTAAATCGCCTTCGTTAGAAAAATTTTCTATAATTGTTTTAACCAATTCTTCTGGAAAAATAGCAGAATGGCTATCAACTACTTTTTTGCCTCTTTTGATTAACCATAAATCGTCCAATGTTCCTCTTTCAAAATTAGCTTTCTCAAATTGACGGCTAATGCCATTATCCTTGTCAAAAACTAAAATCAATTCTGTTCTACGATTTAAAACTTTTGGTGCCATTGCAGGTTGTGCATAACCTTTGTCCCAAATAATTATATCTTTCAAATAATCTGACAATTCGCCAATTATTTTAAAAATTGCTCTTTTGCTTCCTGTAACAATTTGGATATTGTAGAAAATTACATTTGATGTTCTAATCAATTCTTTCAGAACTTTCAAATGAAATTTAAAATATTCTTCAATTGGCATATTATCGTCAAAACCTTCATACTTTGTACTGAACTCTTTTACAATTTGACGTGAACAATATTCACCATTACGAATTCTTAAATTCATATTGTATGGCGGAGAAGTGATTACCAAATCAATAGAATTATCGGGAATACGTTTTAACGTATTTAAACAATTTTCATTATAGACTTTATTTACTTCCATCTTAAAAAACACTTACTCATAGTAAGTTGCAAAGATATACCATTTAAGAGAACTTTACAAGCTTTCTAATCGAAAAAAAATGCTAACAGAAATAGAAAAATTTGTTATAAACAAAGTACGAAAATTTAGGACCGAGAGAAAAATTTCACAAGCCGATTTATCCAACAGAATTGGCGTTTCATCAGGTTTTATTGGGAAAGTTGAGAGTTTGAAATACAACACAAAATATAACCTTAATCACATAAACAACATTTCAAAAGCCTTAGGAGTTAGCCCAAAAGATTTATTACCAAAAGAACATTTATGAAGAATTTAGACAAGTTGAAGAAAGAATTCAGCCGAGTTAAAAAAATGGGATTTGTAGAATGTACAAGACCAAACAATAAGGACGGAGGAATAGGAAATACATTTGAAGATTTAATAGGCGTTGCAGAAAACAATAAAAAAGGGGCAGATTTTAAAGGCTTTGAAATAAAAAGTAAAAGGCTTTTCAATAGTTCTTATGTTTCGTTGTTTACCAAATCGCCAGATAATCCAAAAGGTGCAAATTCATATTTGCGTGAAACTTTCGGAGAAATCCGAGATGAAAACCATTCTGACAAGAAAAAATTGTATGCTTCTGTTTTTGGACATCGTACATCAAAAGTATATTTAAAATACAAAGTGAAATTAAAAGTTGATAGACGAAACAAAAAGTTAAACCTTGTAATCAACGACTTAAAAGACAGAAACCTTTCAATAGTTTCGTGGAGTTTTGAAACTCTTAAAAAAGCAGCGTCAAAAATGAAAGATTTATTTTTGGTATTTGCTGATACAAAAACAGAAAACAAGAAAAATTATTACCATTTTACACAAGGTGAAATTTACAAAGATTTCGATTTTGAAAAATTTCTAAAAGAAATTGAAAAAGGCGGGATAATGTTTGACATAAGAATTGGCGTTTATAATTCAGGAAAAAATTATGGAAAAACTCACGACCATGGAAGCGGTTTTAGAGTAAAAGCAGAAAACTTTAAGAATCTGTACGATACTTACGAAACGATATAAAAGAAATGGTTGCTAACATTGGCATTGCGTAATGGTTACTGAATTACTTCGTATCAACATTTTTGGCTAAAATTCTTCCTATTATCAGTCAGACGACAATCGTCAGACTGATAATAAAAATAAAAGTTGAGATTTTTAAGCAAGCAATAAACAAACTACTAGCAGACGGTTCAATAACTAGAGATTACATAAATCAAAATTACGTTGGACGGGCATCATCGGGAGTAATTTTAATTTTATCGCAAGTACCTTTTTACAGACTTACAGAAAATCCAACAGGGTTAAAATATGATATATAGAAACAACTTTATTTGAGAATGGCAAATGACTTAAATTTTTTATTCAAAACTTTTAAGCAAAACCGTTTTGACCCAAGCAAAGACAGCGAAGAGACTATTCCTGACCAATCAGGAAACTACATTATATGCCTAAAACCAAATTCAAAGTTACCTTCAGTTCTAATTATTCCAACCTTGACAAGTTTTAATGGACTAAAAGTTATTTACACTGGAATTGCAAGTGTCAGTTTAAGAAGCAGAGATTACAGGCAACATTTTAAAGGAAACAACGCAGGTCGTTCAACATTTCGTAAAAGCTTAGGTGTTTTATTTGGCTACAAACTAATTGCAAGAGATAAAGACCCAAGTAATGGGAAAACAAAATTTGGACATACTGACGAGAAAAAATTAAGCGATTGGATGAGTCAAAATTTGCTTATGTTTTTTCTACCAACAGCAGATTTTGCTGACATTGAAATAGCACTGATTGACCACTTTAATCCACCCCTAAACTTAAAAGACAACCATAATAGCATTAACGCAGATTTTAGAAAATTACTTTCAAACTTGCGTAGCGGACGAATAAATGTAAAACCACAAAATACAAACACAACTACTGCAAAAAAAATCGTAAAAAAAAACTTAACACAAACTAATACAACACACAAAAAGTTAGATATAACAAACAATTCAAAAATTAACAATCCGATTGGCAAAGTAAACGAACAAGGAAAAGGCTTAATTAAAAAACGAAATACCAAAACAAAAAAGAAAACTCAAAGGATTCCAATAAAAAGAAAAGAAGTTGAAGAAATGGAAACAAATCCGATGAAAATATTATGGTATGCAATTGCTGCCATTTGTTTGGTTGTATCTTATATTAAATTGTCAGAAAGACAATACGATGAACTTTTTTGGTGTATCTTAATAGTAGGAATAATTGCCTTTTTAATAGCAAAAAGCATTAAGCCAATTACTAAAACTATTTCCAATCTTTCATCAAGTTTTTTAGAGCATAACTATGAAAACTACAACGAAAACACACAAAACACAGACATGCCAATAATCATAAACAAAACCACAAAAACAAATCAAAGCAATACCAATCAACGCAGGCAATTAAACGAAAATGAAATATATGGTTTAGTTAATGACGTTGCAGGTGAAGGAATAGAAGATGAAGTAAGAGATTATTTAGAGTTAGAAAGAGAAGAACGTAACGACAGGCACAACAATGACGATCACTCTGAAGATAAACAAGAAAATGACGAAGACAAAAGAGATGATTGGTAGAAATAAGTTTTATCAGTCAGACGACAATAGTCAGACTGATAATATAAAAAGCAATGTCATGTTGACACTATCCCATAAAGTGTGTAAGTAAAATAATTAGGGGTTCAGCTTTTTTATAAAAGCTGAACCCTTTTTTCAAATATTGTTAAGAACTGATTTAGGATAAGCCCCCAGTTTGGGATAGGCATA
>JAIBAV010000145.1 GCA_019695015.1 Chitinophagaceae bacterium | reverse complement strand
GAAGTTTTAAATTTATTTTTTATGCAAGTAAAGCAGTTTTGTTTTTTAGTAAGTATTCTTTTTTGTTGTAATCATATTATTGCTCAACCCAATCGTTGGCAACAAAAAATAAAATATACTATTACTGTAGAGTTGAACGATACAGAAAATAAACTAAATGGTATTGAAAAAATTGAATATACCAACAACTCACTCGACACATTAAACAAAATATTTTTTCATTTATACTGGAATGCTTTTCAACCTAACAGTAGTATGGATGTAAGAAGCAGAGAACTAGGTAAAACAGTTATTAGAAAAGATAAAGATGGAAAAGATGTGTTAGACTGGGATGGTAGAGTAACCAATAGAATTAGCCAGTTAAAAGAAAATGAAATAGGAATTCAAAAAGTAAAATATGTTGTAATTAACGGAAAACAACAAAAACTTATAGAACATGAAACAATTTTAGAAGTAGTATTAGATAAACCTATTTTACCCAACTCTAAAATAATAATGAATGTAAGCTTTGAAGCACAAGTGCCCATACAAATAAGAAGAGCAGGAAGAGATAATGCAGAAGGAATAAAATTTAGCATGAGCCAATGGTATCCTAAAGTTGTAGAATACGATTATCAGGGCTGGAATGCCAACCCTTATATTGCCAGAGAGTTTTATGGCGTTTGGGGAGATTATGATGTAAAAATTAAACTAAATAATAAATATACAGTTGCAGCTACAGGTGTACTACAAAATCCAAATACAATTGGTAAAGGCTATAGTACACCAGGTTTAAAAGTTGCTAAACCAAGTAAAGATGTAATTACATGGAATTTTATTGCAAATAATGTTCATGATTTTGTTTGGGCTGCCGACCCAGATTATACACATGAAAGTAAAGAAATAAGAAAAGGCCTTACTCTGCATCTCTTTTATAAATCAACAACCCCAGCCAACGATAGTGCCTGGCATAATATTTTATGGGCAGCAGAAAAGGTATTGCCCTACATAGAAAAAAGATTTGGCAAATATCCATATCCACAATACTCCTTTATTCAAGGTGGTGATGGTGGAATGGAATATGCTATGGCTACTTTAATAAAAGGAAGTGGTTTAGGTACAGTTTTTCATGAATGGATGCATAGCTGGTACCAATTTGTTTTAGCAAACAACGAAAGCCTTTATGGATGGATGGACGAAGGTTTTACAACTTTTGCTGAAGATGAAGTAACGGAATGGTATAATAAAAACTATGCATGGCAAAGCCCATGGATAACAGAAAAAGCAAAACAAAAAATAATTTTTCAAAATAAAAATAACGATACCGAACTACCATTAAAGCAATATAACAATTATGCTGCTTATTTTAATTTGGTGAAAAGCCCTTTCGAAGAACCATTATCAACCCATGCCGATCATTTTAACACCAACTTTGGATACTCTTATGCTTCATATATAAAAGGCTCAGTGTTCTTAACACAATTGGGTTATATCACCAGCGATTCAGTGAGAGATAAAATTTTATTAGCCTATTATGACACCTGGAAGTTTAAACATCCTAATGTAAACGATTTTATTAGAGTTGCAGAAAAAGTAAGTGGGCTAGAATTACAATGGTACAAAGAGTACTGGGTATATACAACTAAAAATATAGATTATGCTTTGGCTAATATTAACCTAGATACTATTACTAACAAAGCAATATTAACTTTAAAAAGAATTGGTAAAATGCCTATGCCAATTGATGTTTTAATAACCTATAAAGATGGTAGTAGCGAAATGTATTATATACCTTTAAACCTTATGTATGGCAACAAACCAAACGAAAGTAATACCAAAAACTTTGTATTAACAGAGTGGAAGTGGACACATCCTGAATATACTTTTAGCATTAATAAAAATATCAATGAAATAAAATCTATTGAAATTGACCCTACTCAAAGAATGGCAGACATAAACAGGATAAACAATAAAATACTTATTCCGGATTAAGAAATTAAACATGATTTCAAACGATACAAAAAATATATTAGGGTTACAATTACCAACCGATCCACGTTGGGCTAATTTAACAGAAATTAGCTTAGAAGCTATTTTAACCGATCATGCTTACTGCGAGCAAAAAGCAGCTACAACATGTATTTCATTAATTCAAAGATTTAGTAAAAGAGAAAAATTAGTAAAAGAATTAGCACCAATAGTTACAGAAGAATGGGGACATTTTAGACTTGTTCTTAACGAGCTACATAAAAGAAATTTAAAACTAGGAAATCAACGAAAAGATGAATATGTAAACCAATTAATTGCGTTTCAGCAAAAAGGTGGTAATGAAGAAGGAAGGCTATTAGACCAATTACTTACTATGGCTTTAATTGAAGCCAGAAGTTGTGAAAGATTTAAATTATTAAGCGAAAATTTAAGCGATAAGTATTTAAGAAATTTTTACAGGCGTTTTATGGAAAGCGAAGCAGGCCATTATACTTTGTTTATAACACTTGCAGAAACTTACATTGATGTACTCAAAGTAAAAAAACGTTGGAAGGAGTGGCTTGCTTACGAAGCAGATATTATGAAATCATTAGAGCTACGGGGCGACAGAATACATTAATTTTTTAAGCTTGCATGTTTTTCATAAATAACAGAAAAGAATTGGTACTTAGTTCTTTCTTTTACCAAATACCAAGGCTACATAAGCATTAAAAAACATTTTATGGTTTTTATTAAGAGCCATGTGTTCAATTTCTTTAGTATAATACTCAAAGTTTATACCTGCTTCTAAAGCAGATATCATTTCGTTATATCTGCCATAATCAAACCTTAAAGCAGTTTTTACATGAAAGCCTGGAATAAATTTCGAATAACCAATTCCTTTAAAAATTCCTGCAGAGCCTATTATTCTGGTTTGATCTAAAAATAATTGTTCATCATCTTTATACCTTATAGTTTTTGTTTCTAAACTAAGTGGGTCTTGCACATCTAAAAAGTAAGGCTTTAAAATTGCAATGGCTATTCCTCCTCCATAAATTAACGAAGTTGCTACTCCATTTTTAGTGCCTTTGCCTCCAATTAATCTCTGCTGACCATAGCCTAATTTATAGTTATAAAAATTATTTATTTTACCATATACATAAGGTGTACCAATTGTAAATCCCCAATTAGGATCACCTGTGGCAAATTTTTGTTCTTTAGCATGTTTATGCTCATTTAATTCCGACCACCAAAGGGTAGTTAACTTATTTGTTTTAAACTTTCCTTTTTCAAAATGCAGACCATAACCATCTGTACTTAGTTTAATGCCAAATACAGTTTGCTTATTAAAAATCAATGCTCCTTCTTCTTCTTTCTTAATTAGGTTTTCTATTTTCTCTCTTCTATCTGCTTTCTTTTGCTGGCGTGGAGTAAGGTTTTTTGTTTGCTGTGCAAGTAATAAAGCAGGTATAAAACTAAATATCAGTACTACAATATTCTTTTTCATGAATAAATTATTGGTTGTAAATTTAGGGCAAAATTTAGTATTATGACAAGTACAGTTGTTTACAAAGGAGATTTAAGAACAGAATTAACACACTTACAAAGTGGAAAAGTAATTGAAACAGATGCACCTACTGATAATCATGGAAAAGGAGAACGTTTTAGCCCAACAGATTTAATGGCTACAAGCTATGCAAGTTGTATGATTACTACAATGGCAATAAAAGCTGCCGATATGAACTTAAATTTTGATGGCACCAGTATTAATGTAACCAAAATTATGAGTACCGATGCACCTAGAAGAATTGCAGGAATTGTAACTGAATTAAATTTTACCGAAAAATTTACACCAAGCAACGAACAAAAAGAACAATTAATAAGAATTGCAAGAAGTTGCCCTGTTGAAAAAAGCTTACATCCAGATGTACAATTAACAGTAACTTTTAATTGGTAATAAATACTTTTTATTCAAGATAGGCTCCAGTAATTTCATTGTTTTCTATTTCTACAACAATATTATTTTGTAGTGTAGAGGTAAGGCTAATACCTACAAAATCTGCTTTAATTGGAAATAGAGTATGCATACGTTCTACCAAAACCAATGTTTGAATACTTGCAGGATATTGCTCTAAAATTGGCTTTAAAGCATACAACAATGTTTTGCCACTATTTACAACATCATCGCATAATAAAACATATTTATTAGTAAAATCAATATTTTCTGAAAGCTCTATAAAATTTGCAGTGGCTTTATTTAAACTTAACTGCAACACAGTAAGAGGTTGCTGTACATACTGTTTTAACAACTCAGCTACTTTTTCGGCTATGGTTACTCCATTTTTCTTAATACCAATAATAATAATTTCATTTTTATTACTTATTAATATTTCGGCAACTTCTAAAGCCAATCTTTTAATTTTTAAAGAGGCTTCCTGCTTATTTAAAATATATTTTTTATCTGGCATTACTTAATTTTTCTACCTCAAAATAAATACAAATAAATGAATGTACAAGTAATGTTTTAATACACTGAATTGTATTGTATTAAATAATAATTTACAACTTATCTTTGAAAAGCTATTTTAATATTTTAATTTAATTTATATGCAATTTATACCACAAATTTTATTTTTAATTATAACAGGTATTGCAATTTATTTATTTTATAAAAAAGCAAGTGAAATACGCCGAAACATTTTATTAGGTAAAGAAGAAGATTTTAGCGACAATAAAAATAAACGATGGAACAATATGATTCTATTGGCTCTTGGTCAAAAAAAAATGTTTAGAAACCCAATCGTTGCTCTTTTGCATTTTATTGTATATGCTGGTTTTATAATTATTAATATTGAAGTTTTAGAAATAGTTTTAGATGGCATTTTAGGAAAACATAGGTTGTTTGCCGGCTTATTGCCTATGGGTTTATACCAGTTTTTAATTAATAGTTTTGAAATTTTAGCCTTATTGGTATTAACAGCTTGTGTTGTATTTCTTATACGTAGAAATATTATTAAAGTAAAACGTTTTACTGGCAACGACTTAAAAGGTTGGGCTTATAACGATGCCAATTATATCTTATTTACTGAGATAGTTTTAATGAGTATGTTTTTAATAATGAATGCCAGTGATACTCTTCTTCAAGAAAGAAATTTTGCAACCTATGCTCAACATTCCACAGGCAATTTTATTATTTCTTCTTATATACAACCTCTTATAAATAGTTTTTCAGATAACAGTTTAGTTTTAATAGAAAGAGTATGTTGGTGGTTACATATTATTGGCATATTTGCTTTCTTAAACTATTTACCATATAGTAAACATTTGCATGTTTTGTTAGCTTTTCCTAATGCCTATTATGCAAGGTTAGAGCCTAAAGGAAAAATGAAAAATATGCCCAGCGTACAAAATGAAGTTTTGTATGCAATGCAGCCAGAGCTTGCACCTACAAATGCAGCACCTCCAGAAAGATTTGGTGCCAAAGATGTTTTTGATTTAAGCTGGAGAAATTTATTAGATGCATACAGTTGTACCGAATGTGGACGATGTACTGCTGCTTGCCCTGCAAATTCAACAGGTAAACTTTTAAGCCCAAGAGCTATTATGATGAAAACAAGAGACCGATTAGAAGAAGTAGGCAGAAACATTACTCAAAATAAAACTTTTATAGAAGATGGTAAAACCCTTTTATACAACTACATTACTGTAGAAGAATTAAGAGCTTGCACCACTTGTAATGCATGTGTAGAAGAGTGTCCTGTAAGTATTTCACCTCTTGAAATAATTCTTGACCTTAGAAGAAGCTTAATAATGGAAGATAGTAATGCACCACAAGAATGGAATGGAATGTTCAGTAATATCGAAAATAATTTTGCACCTTGGAAATTCTCGCCAGATGAAAGAGATAAATGGACTACAGAGTAGTTAATAGGAATTATTACTACATTCACTTCAACAAAAACTTACCTTTACAGTATGAATAAGACTGCTGCAGAATTTATTGCAAAAAGCACCATTAAGGCCGCCGATTTAGAACATAGAAGAAAAATAAATTTTAACATTGGCAAGTACAATGCAGCTGTACCTAATGGAAAAAAACAATTCAACAATTTATTAAATACTAACCAACAAGCTAAGAATATTAAATGGAATGCTATTGAACATTTAGATAAATATTTATTAGAATTTGAAGAAAAAATAACGGCAAGAGGAGTAAAAGTAATTTGGGCCGAAAATGCTAACCAGGCTTTAGAAGCTATTGGCAATATATGTAAAGAAAAAAACTGCAAAACAGTAGTAAAAAGTAAAAGCATGGTTACAGAAGAAATTCACTTAAATGCTTTTCTTGAAAAAAAAGGAATTGAAAGTGTTGAAACAGATTTGGGAGAATATATTCAGCAGTTAGATAACGAACCTCCATACCATATTGTAACACCAGCAATGCACAAAAGCAAAGAAGACGTTGCAAAACTTTTTGCAGAAAAATTAGGTGTACCAAATGGCTTAACTCCAGAAGAACTTACCCAAGTTGCAAGACAAACATTAAGAGATAAATATGTACAAGCAGAAGTAGGTATTACTGGTGCAAACTTTGTACTTGCAGATATTGGTGGTATAGCTATCACTGAAAATGAAGGTAATGCAAGATTAAGTTGTAGCATGCCTAAAACACATATTGTAATTGCAGGGATAGAAAAAGTATTACCCTCTGTAAACGATTTGCATTTGTTTTGGCCATTGTTAAGCACCTACGGAACAGGCCAAAAAGTAACAGTTTATAATACCATTGTTACAGGTGCCAAACAAAATGGTGAAGTAGATGGGCCTGAAGAGATGTATGTAATACTTTTAGACAATGGCAGAACAAATTTATTAGAAAATACTAAAGTAAGAGAAGCCTTATACTGCATACGTTGTGGAGCTTGTTTAAATGCATGTCCTGTTTATAAAAATATTGGTGGGCATACTTATGCAACAACCTATAGCGGACCAATTGGCAAAGTAATTACGCCATATATGCAAGGTATGAATGAATTTAAACATTTAAGTTACGCATCTTCATTATGTGGAAATTGTACCGAGGTTTGCCCAGTAAAAATAAATATTCATGAATTATTAATTGAAAACAGAAGAGAATCTGTTTTACAAAGTTATAGCAGCATTGCAGAACGCATTGCATGGAAAGCATGGAAGAAAGCTAGTTTAAATAGAAAAATGATGAACAAAGGAACAGGAAAATTAAAAAATTGGGTGGTCAATAAATTAATTAAAGGCTGGTCTAAGCATAGAGGTGATTTAAACTTTAGCGAAAAAACTTTTAATGAAATGTGGCAGGCCTTTAGAACAGATTTATAACAATTTAAATTACTTGCATTTTTAGTTGGAATGATTATATACTCCACCAAAATAACCAATCGTTTAGTGTATATTGTTCAAACATTATTTAGCAACAGTATTACTATTACCAATAACCAACAAACCTATTTACAAAGTGCTTTAGTTAAAATAAATTATAGTAGTGCACCTATTACTAATAACGAAATTTGGATACAACCTAACAATCTTTTATTTGAAGAAAATATAACCCCACAAACAATAGAAATTTTTTATTGGCAAAAACTACCGGCATTTTTTAAAACCAATGGTAACTTACCTTTTGATATATTTTCTGCAGCTTTTTTTTTATTAAGCAGATACGAAGAATATTTACCAAACAAAAAAGATATGTATGGCAGGTTTGCTCATGAAAACAGTGTGGCATTTAAAAATAATTTTTTGCATTTACCTTTAATCAATCTATGGTTAAAAGAGTTGCAAAGCCTGTACCCTTTTCTTAAACAACAACCAACTTGTTTTAAATTCATTCCTACATACGATATAGATATTGCTTATAATACTAAACACAAAGGGTTTATTAAAAATACAGGTAGCACTTTAAAGCATATCTTAAAATTAAATTTAAGTGCTGCCAAAGAAAATATTTTAACTAGTATAGGTAAAAGCAACGACCCATTTGATGTGTATGATGATTTATTTAAGATTCACCAGAAACTAAACCTACAACCAATATATTTTTTTCTATTAGCCAATAAAAGAAAAGGTTACGATAAAAATTTAAATCCATCTTTAAAAGTTATTCATGAATTAATAAGAAAACACACCATAAAATATAAAGATGGTGTTGGTATTCATCCATCATGGCAAAGTAATTTTGATACAAAACTTTTAAAATCTGAAATAACTATTTTAGAAAAAATTACAAATCAAAAAGTATCTAAAAGCAGACAACATTATATAAAAATGAGTTTGCCAGAAACGTATAAACACTTAATAAATAATCATATTACAAATGATTATTCTATGGGCTATGGAAGCATTAATGGATTTAGAGCTTCATACACCAATTCATTCTTTTGGTTTGATCTTTCAACAAACTTAACAAGCAATCTTAGTATATCTCCATTTTGCTTTATGGAAGCCAACTCTTTTTTTGAACAAAAATATAATGCCCAACAAGCTGCAGAAGAACTAGAGCAATTTTACAAAATTGTAAAAAGTGTAGATGGTACATTCATTACTATTTTTCATAATCATTTTATAACAGAACAGCCTCAATGGTTGGCATGGAGAGAAATGTATTTTAATTTTTTGCTAACCAATTTTCAATAAAATTACAACACTAATTAATGTATTAAATACCCCTTTATTCAACTACATTTGCAGTTAATTTTATTACTGCTACATTATGGGTAAAAAATCTATTCCAGCTTTATTAATTGCTATTTTAATTCCACTTATTGGTTATTTTACTTTAAAATCTGCAGGAGAGGATGCAACCATTCTGCCTAAAAGATACTTTTTCGATTCTGTTATTACAGAAGAAAAAGATGGTAAAATAATTACCGATACTATTTGGCACAAAACAGCAAATATTCAGTTAGTAAACCAATTGGGCGATACAGTTTCTTTATACGATATAAAAAATAAAGCAATTGTAATAAATATATTTTTTACAAGCTGTGGTAGTATCTGTCCTCAGCTTACCAAAAGTATGGCCAAACTACAACAAAGTTTTTTGAAAGGTGGTAATACAAGAATAAAAATAGACACCTCTGTTGTACAGTTTATTTCGCTATCAATAGACCCAGAAAGAGATAGTGTTACGGTTCTAAAACATTATGCCGATTCTTATGGTGTAAACCCAGATAATTGGTGGATGCTTACAGGCAATAGAGATAGTATATATAATTTTATTTTTCAAGAATTAAAAATAGATAAATTAGAGAAAGTGCCTATCAGTCCTGAGTTTCCTCATACTGGCAGATTTGTTCTTTTAGATAAGGATTATGTTGTAAGAGGCAGGGTAGAACAAGCTTACAGTGGCATACTAAAAGACTCAGCATCTATGAGTGTTTTAGCAAGAGATATTGGTTTGCTTATATTAGAAAAAGATAAAACAAAAAAGAGTAAAATTTTCACGCAAATAATCGATTTAAGCTGGCTTTGGTTGGTAATTGCATTGTTAGTATCTGGTTTTATCTGGGGTTTTAATCAAAGAAGAAAAAAAGAAAAATAATGAAAGCAACCATTCAAAAAAACGACAAAAAAGCTAAAACAGTTATTAGCATAATTTCTATAATTGTTTTTTTAATTATTGTAAGTTTAGGAAGAATACAACTTAATATAAATATTGGCTTTAATATTCATGTATTTGCTACCATTAATGCATATATAAATACAGCCATAGCATTAATTTTAATTCTTGCTTTAATTGCAGTAAAAAATAAGAAATATTATTTACATAAACGATTAATGAGCATAGCCCTAATATTATCTATTGTATTTTTATTAAGTTATATTGCTCATCATATTTTAGCAGGAGATACTAAGTTTGGAGGCGTTGGTTTGATAAAGTATTTTTATTATTTTATATTAATTACCCATATTTTTTTAGCTGCTGTTATTCTACCTCTTATTTTATTTACAACCTATAGAGGTTTAACTGCTGAATTTGGAAAGCATAAAAAAATAGCTCGTATCACTTTCCCACTATGGCTATATGTAGCTATAACAGGGCCAACTATTTATTGTCTTATTCATCCATATTATTAAAATAATAATGAAGAAAAAGTTTCATCCAATAATAATAAGTACAATAACAATTCATACTGTTATGTTGTGTACACAAGTTTTATTAGCAATTACACTTTTTCTTTATCTTAGAATTGAAAACCCAAAAACAAAGTTAGAAACTGAAAGAACCACCCAACTTATCCTTGTTAGTTTAGTATTACTAAGTTTATTTTTCGGATTTTATATTTTTAAGAAAAAAATAGAATCTTTAAGAAATGTAAAAGTGGTGAAAGAAAAACTTGAATTATTTAAAAAAGCATGTGTAATAAAGTTTGTTTGTATAGAGTTTACCTGCTTTTTAGCATTGTTGGGCTACTTTCTTACTCAAAATTTATCGTTTATGATACTTTTTGGTGTATTACTTTTATTTTTTGCATTACAAAGACCAACCATATTATCTATAACCAATTACTTGCAGCTTAGCAACAATGATTTATATGAGTAGATGATTATTTTTGTATTATCTATTTATTAAATTTTTAAAATTTAATTATGCCAATTATAGCCCCATCTTTATTAAGTGCTAATTTTTTGCAGCTAGAAAAAGATTGCAATATGCTAAACGAAAGCCAGGCAGATTGGTTTCATTTAGATGTAATGGACGGCAGGTTTGTACCTAATATTTCTTTTGGACCAATGATAGTTGAGTTTATAAGTAAAGCCACCACAAAAGTTTGTGATGTACACTTAATGATAGAAGAACCAGAAAAATATGCAGAGCAATTTAAAAATGCTGGAGCCAATATTTTAACTGTACATTTAGAGGCTTGTAAACATTTACACCGAAATATTCAACAAATTAAAAGCCTTGGTATGAAAGCAGGTGTAGCAATAAACCCACACACGCCTGTAAGCTTATTAGAAGATATTTTATACGATATTGATTTGGTTTGTTTAATGAGTGTAAACCCAGGTTTTGGGGGGCAAAAGTTTATACCACAAACAATAGAAAAAATTAAACAACTTAAAACCATGTGTGTACAAAAGAACTTAAAAACATATATTGAAATAGATGGTGGCGTTACATTAGACAATGCAGATTCTATTATTAAAGCTGGGGCCAATGTTTTAGTAGCAGGAAATACTGTTTTTAAAGCATCTAACCCCATAAATGCAATAGCTGAATTAAAAAGTAAATAATTTTTAAAAAAGATTTGCAAAAGAAAAAATCTTGCCCTTATATTTGCAACCCCGAAGGGGGAAATTGGATCGGTAGTTCAGTTGGTTAGAATGCCGCCCTGTCACGGCGGAGGTCGCGGGTTCGAGTCCCGTCCGGTCCGCAAAAAAGGTTGTTATTAATAGCAACCTTTTTTGATTTAGTTTTATCCTAAACTGCCTGTTTCAAAAACTAATAAGGGTGGTTCATTCTCCAGCTATTTTTAGTATTACCGATAGTATTATTTAAGTATTCCTATCTTTTTATTTCAAATTTATGCCACATATCAGCCTGTATTTTTGTTTGTAATGGAATGAATGCAATAATAAATTGCTATAAAAAACAAAGGCTATCTAAAACTAGATAGCCTTTTGAAAAAATATATATTATACAATTAAATGTCTATAGCCTCGCCATAAGCAGCTGCAACAGCTTCTTTTAATCCTTCGCTCATTGTTGGGTGCGGATGTACAGCATTTAAAATTTCGTGTGCTGTAGTTTCTAATTTTCTGGCAACAACAGCTTCGGCAATCATATCTGTTACGTTTGCACCTATCATGTGGCAGCCCAAAAATTCACCATATTTTGCATCAAAAATAACTTTTACAAATCCTTCAGTTGCACCACCAGCAACTGCTTTTCCACTAGCAACAAATGGAAACTTACCAACCTTAATTTCGTAACCTGCCTCTTTTGCTGCTTTTTCGGTATAGCCAACACTACTTATTTCTGGAGTACAATAGGTACATCCTGGAATATTGTTGTAATCCATAGGGTCTGGTAAGTGATGGTGTTTTTTCTCTAAATAAGCCATGTGTTCTGCTGCATTTATTCCTTCTTTAGATGCCACATGTGCTAAAGCTTGACCAGGTGTACAATCTCCAATTGCATATACACCTAATAATGATGTTTGCTGATACTTATCAACTATAACTTTTCCTTTTTCTGTTTTAATTCCTGTTTCTTCTAAGCCAATATTTTCGATGTTTGCAACTACCCCAACTGCACTTAATAACACATCTGCCTCTAAGGTAAGTGTACTGCCATCTTGCTTTTTAACCAGGGCTTTTACGCCAGCTCCGGTAGTATCTACACTTTCAACAGATGAGTTGGTCATAATTTCTATACCTTGTTTTTTGTATTGCTTTTCTAATTCTTTAGATATGTCTTCATCTTCTACAGGCACAATACGTGGCATAAACTCAACAATGGTAACTTTAGTACCCATGCTATTATATACATAAGCAAACTCTACTCCAATAGCACCACTACCAACAATAATCATGCTTTTGGGCTGATTGGCTAAAACCATTGCTTCTCTGTATCCAATAACCTTACTACCATCTTGTTTTAAATTTGGTAGCTCTCTACTTCTGCCACCTGTTGCAATAACAATGTATTTACAAGCAATTATTTGTATAGTATTATCCGATGCGGTTACTTCTACTTGTCCTTTTCCTTTCACTTTTCCATAACCCATAATTACATCAATCTTATTCTTCTTCATTAAAAACTGTACTCCCTTACTCATTTTATCTGCAACACCTCTGCTTCTTTTAATTACAGCATTAAAATCGGCTGAACCTGTTGCATTGATGCCATAATCTGCACTATGTTTTAAATATTCATTTACTTGAGCACTTTTTAATAGTGCTTTTGTTGGAATACAACCCCAATTTAAACAAATGCCACCTAAGTTTTCTTTTTCAATAATGGCTACTTTAAAACCTAATTGAGATGCTCTGATAGCTGCAGGATAACCACCTGGTCCGCTACCAATTACTACTACATCGTATGTCATAGCTTTTTAATTTTAAAATTGTGGTTGCAAAAATACTTGCAAAAGCCGAAATGGAAAAATGAGATTATTGTATGGCTTGGTTTAATCTAATACCTCTTGTAAAATTTGATAGCTTTTTAAGCTGCCGAAATTATGTATATGTATTGTAAAGTATTGAAGTAAGTGTTGTAAAATAATTTTTCTATTAATTCTATTTAATTGCAAAAGTTTTAAATCTTGATAATTATTGATGCTGTTTAACCAACTGATAGTTTCTGCCTCCCACTCAACTGCAAAATAGTTATGAGTTGGCGTTTCGGCAACAAAAGTTCCTTCTTGAAAATCTAAAACTGGTGTTATTTCTAAATAACAACCATTTATTTTGAATCCTAAATGATTACATAACAGAAGGGTAAAAAATATAGGTAAATTACTTATAGTGTCTTTCGTTTCAGTATCGGTAATTATTAATGTTTCTTCAATAAAATTATATAAATCTGTATTAGGTTCGGGTTGTTTTATACTATGTTGTAATAGTTCAATAATATAAATAGCAACACTATTACAAATTACATTAGAGAAAATATTTTTATACACATAACTCCAACTATAATTTTTTATAAATTGTATTTGTTTTTGAGGGTGATGATACACTTCTAACTCTAAAATTGCAGCTGGCTGAAAACAATTTGCCTTGTAAGTTGATTTAGCTGATGAGCCTCTTACCCCTTTTATGATATAACTCTGTAAGCCAAAAAGCTGTGTGTAAATGGTTGCTATAATGCTTGTATCACCATATTTTACTGCTCTTATTACAATGCCTTTGGTAGAGTGAATTTGCATGAAAGAAATCAGATAAGTTTATGTTCGTATGCATATTTTAGTAAACCAACAATACCACTTGTACCGGTTTTTCTAAAAATATTTTTTCTATGCGTTTCAACAGTTCTTTCACTAATGAATAATTCATTGGCAATTTCTTTATTGGAGAACTCTTTTTCAATTAGTTTAATAATTTCTATTTCTCTTACAGTTAAATTAATCGTCTCATTTTCTTTCTTCAAACTAGTAAAATGCTGTAATTCATTTAATACTTCTTGGCTAAAATACACCCCACCATTTGCAATATTTTCAATAGCATGAAATAGTTCATCCTTTCCTATATTCTTTAACACATACCCTGCAATATCAGCATCTTCAATCATTTTACTTACAATGTGCCCCTGGCCACTCATGCTTAATGCAAGGATTTTAATTTCAGGAAAATTTGCTTTAACCTGCTTAGCTAAATCTTGACCACTTATTGCAGGCATCATTATATCTGTAAGAAGTATTTGAACTTTTTTAGATTGTAAAATTTCTAGCATCACTAACCCAGAGGTAGAAGTTGCCACAATATTTATAGAATGATAGCCTGTTAACAAAGCAACAATACCATCAATTACTATTTGGTGGTCATCTACAATTGCAATATTTATTTTTGGGGTATCCATTAGGGGTATTCTACAAAGTAAAGTAGTTTTTATTACTAGAAAAATATGTTTTACAATTAAGCAATTTGTTTAGCTTCTATTGGAATATGAATGGCTATTAAGGTTCCTTTTTCTGAGGCAGATTTCCATTCAACAGTTCCGCTTAAATACTCTACCCTCGATTTGATATTTTTCAATCCTATACCTTCCGAATTGTTGATATTTTTTACTTCAAATCCTTTTCCATTGTCTTCCACCATTGCTGAAATCCCATCTTCATCTTTTATTAAAGAAATATCTAACTTGGTTGCTTTAGCGTGTTTTATTACATTGTTTATACACTCTTGAATTATTCTATACAAAAAAGTTTCGGTATTGGCAGATAACCTTGTTTCTAACCCTTCGGTATATAAATTAATTTCTAACCCACTATTACTCATTTGGTAAATAAAAGCTTTTAAGGCATTATCTAAACCTGCTTTTAGTAATGCATTGGGCATCATGTTATGGCTTACTGCTCTAATTTCTTTACAACTTTCATCTACCAAGTTTAAAGCATTTTGGTAGCTACTTTTCTGCTCATTGCTTACAAATGGAATAGTAGTTTCCATAGCACTTAAGTTCATTTTAGCAGCACTCATTAATTGTCCAATACCATCATGCAAATCGCTTGCTATTCTTTTACGTTCATTCTCTTCGGCCTGTAAAATATTTTGTGTATTAATTTGTTTTTGCAAAAATATTTCATGTTGTAATTGTTTCTCTTTTTTAAGTTTATACCTTTTATAACCTGAGAATGCAATTAGCACAGTTAGTATTGTTAATATTATAGATACAATAAGTATTGTAGTCTTTCTGTTGCTTTCTAATTCATTATTTTTAATTTGTAACTTATCAATTTTCTTTTCTTTTGTTAAAAGGGCTATTTGCTTTTCTTTATTGGTTGAATCTAACCTTTGAGTTAGAATTAATTCATTTTGATTGAACAACTGAATATTAGAAGCTGCAATATTTAATTTATTTTGATACAACTCTACTTCTTGTTTTGATAACTCGTACAAGTTTTTATTGATAGTTATTTGCTGGTCTTGAATTTGTTTTTCTTTTTGTGCAGTTTTGTATTTTGTTTCCAGCTCACTAAATTTATTACTCAAATCATTACTATAAATAGAATCTTTATATGCTGCATACATTTTATAGTAATTTAAGGATGCAGTTGCATTGCCTGTAATTTCATTAAGTTTAGATAGTGTTTGATAAACCAATATCAACTCTGGTTTAGTATTTACTGCTTTAAGAGCAATTTCTTCTGCCGTTGATAATACTTGTTTTGCTGAATCGTATTTATTTAAACTCATTAATATATTGGCTAAATTAGTTAAACAACTCACCCTGCCTTTAGAGTCTTTTAATTCAGTTCTTATTTTATAAGATTCTAAAATACTTTGTTTACCTTCTTCTAATTTATTTAAGCTGAATTGTAAGTTGCCTAAGTTGTTTAAACTATTTGCTAAATACTCATTATTCTCTAATTCTTTAGAAAGCTCAATTGCTTTTTTATAAAAATTTTCTGCTTTTGTATTTTCGTTGGTAATTTTATAAATATTGGCAATGTTTATATAAGATTGCAGTAGCCCATTTTTGTCTTTAAGCTTTTGTTTAATAACTATAGATTGATGATGATAGTCTAAAGCTTCATTGTACCTTCCTAAATTTTGTTGTAAAATGCCAATATTATTGAGGGAATAAGAAATTCCTAATAAAAAATTTGTTTTTTCAAAAAGGCTTAGTGCATTTTGTTGGTTATAAAGTGCTTCTCCAAATTTACCTTGCCGTTGATATACAATGCCAATTTTATTAAACAATTTTGCTATACCTAAATCATCGTTTAATTTAGTTCTTATTTGCAAGGCTGCGTTGTATAAAATAATTGATGAGTCGTACAGTTCTTTATCATAATAAATAATGCCCAAGTCGTTATAAACTTGTGCTAACCCCTCTTGATAATTAATTTTTTTGGCTAAAGCAATTCCTTTGTTGCCGTAATAAATGGCTTTCTCTCTGTTTATACTTCTATATTGCCAAGTAAGTTCACTATATGATTTTACTTTTGCACTATCACTTTGTGTAGGCAAAGCTTTTTCAATGCTATCAATAATAGGCTTATTTTTTTGAGCATTAATAGTGTAAACTGTAGCTAATAAAAAAATAATCAGTAATACTTTTTTCATTTGCATGCCTTTGTGTTAAATATATAATAGTTTCTTCTATTTATTTATCTTCTTAGTTATAGAGTAAAATTAGACACAAATTGCATAACAAATTTCTTAAAAAATTTCTAACCCTAGTACCTGTTTCATTGTAAAAATTCCTTTTTTGTTAAAAATATATTCTGCAGCTAGTACTGCACCGTTTGCAAATCCTTTGCGATTGTGGGCTGTATGAATAATTTCTATATC
>JAIBAV010000093.1 GCA_019695015.1 Chitinophagaceae bacterium | reverse complement strand
TTCCGATCTATAAGTAATTAGCAAGTTTCTTTTTTAAATAACCCTTTTGTTGGTTAGCCTTGCCAAAGGCACCTTGAGGCTGTATAAAATATGGAATTTTTAATGCTTTTAAAATTTTATAAAACTTTAAAAAAGGCAGTTGATAAAAAGAATAAAAAACTACAACATTTGGCTTAATTGTTTGAATATAATTTTTAAAATTAAAAGTATTAGTAACAATATTAACTCCAATATTTTCGTAATTTTCTATATTATTTTGAGATAGGGTATTTAAAATAAATACATCATTTCCATTTTGTTGTTGTGCTTTAGCAAGATTTACAACTACTTCTCCAATTCCTGTTTTATATTCAAAGTCAAAATAAGCAATATGTACAATTCTCATCTGGAAAAAATAAATTTATAAGGCACTACTCCTTGCCCACCATTAATTAAAATACCATAGAGTGTTACAGCAAAGAAGTAATAAATAATTAAAAATGTTTCTACAACCAAACCCATTGTTATACTAAAGAATTTTTTTATAAATATTGGAATATACAATATTGTTACAATTTCAAAATACATTCCTGGCCTGATAAAAATGTGTTTGCCAAAAAATATATTGTAATAGATAATACTTGCAAAGAATACTAAAAAAATGGAGTACTCGGCTTTGCTAAAGTTTTTAAACTGTATAATGGAATAAATTAAAATTAAATTTGGAATAACTACTTTGCCTAAAGCTAAATAATTTTTTTCCATGTATTCTTCCATATCAAAATACTGGGCATAAAATAAATCTAAAGCCGATAGAGAGGATACAAACATTTTTTCGATAAAAATAGAAAGTACAATAGATGCCAAGTAAATGATAATTAAATTTCTACGAGAAAAATTAATTCTAAATAAGGGATATAGAAATAATACAATGGCTGCTGAATAGTGAAAGCCTACACCAATTAAATTTAGCAAGAAATATTTTCCTGGCTTGGCATTTATTATATAAGTTAAACTGTACAAAAAAATTACTAAAGATATGGATTGCCTTAACTGATTGATAGAAATAAAATAGTAAGAAGTAATAACATATAGTATTAACGATAAGGCAATATCTGTAGAAAGTTTTTTTAATGCTAAAAATAAAACTGTGTATATAAAAAAAGATACAACAGCAAACATTATCCAATAATCATCGGTAAATACATAAATTAATTTAAGTAACCAGAAAAAAAGTGGTTCTGTAAAATCCAACATATCTTGAAAGCCACTTTTGCCAACTCTTTCATGCATTTCAATATACGTTGCATAATCTGCTCCTGTATCAATTCTTAATACAGCCATTAACAGCATAAAGGAATACATTAAGTATGCAAAAACATCTGTTTTATTTAATTTATTAATATAAGAGAAGGCTGTAATTACAGCCACAAAAACTATATAAATAAAATATTGAGAAAAAGCAAAGTGCATTACTTAAACAGCAGGCTTTAAAATATTTTTATACGATTTATTTAATAAAAGAACACTAATAATTAGTTGTGCAGCAAAGGAAATAATCCAGGCATAAGCTGCACCATTTAAACCATAAATACGAATTAGTAAAAAACAACAAATTAAATTTGTGGCTAAGCCAACAATATGAATTATTGGTTGTTGCTTAATATAATGCATACTGGTTAAAATATATCCAATACAAGAAACACAATAAAGCAGTAAACCTGCAACCATAAACAATGTAAATAGTTGGGTGTATTGTGCAATTGAATTATTAAAAAAAAATAATAAAATATATTCTCCAGTAAAATGAACCACTGCAATAATTAAGATACCAATTACAATATTTGCAATTATAAACTGCTTTGCAAGTTGGTTAAACTTCTTCATTTCTCTTTCTGCAAAATATTTACTTAACCTTGGTGTAATTGCCTGCCCTAAAGCATTGTTAACTAAATTACCAATTACAATTAAGTAACCAATTGTAGAATAAATACCTTGTTCAACAGTACTTTTTAAATATTCAATAAAATATTTAGCCACATTAGCATTTAAATAAATTAGGGTAACTACAATAGCTAATGGCAATGCCTTTAATACAATACTTTTATAACGTGTTGTTGCAAATTGAATAAGTTGTTTAGTTTTAAGTAAAGTAGTGCAGTTTTTATAATCGTAAAAAACAAGTACAAGAAGGTTACCGAGTAATGCAATTAAAAGCCCTACTACTAAACTTTTAATGAAGTAAACGCCAATAAACACCCCCACTGCAATAGCAAAACCTCTTAATATATTTGAAATAGCTACTTTTTTCATATCTTCTTGTAGCTGTTGCTGGCCATTCATAATTTCAGAAATACCTTCTACAACTTTTAATAATGCAAGTAATAAAAAAAGTGAAAAAAATTCTCTTGAAAAAAGTAAGCTATAGACAATAACAAAAATAATTGCAGCCAATAGGCAAATAACACGTAATGTAAAGTACTCTTGAAATTTCCAATTTGTTGTTACATCCGTTATTTGAATTGCTTTTAGTTGAAGCCCTGCAAAAATAAAAAGAGGGCCTATAATAGCTAAGCCCAATGTATAAATACCTAAATCTAACGAGGTACAAAATTTAGTAACTACTGATAATTGTATCCACTGTGAAAATGCAAAAAATGAATGCCCTATAAACATCCATGATATGCTATGCTTAATGCTTTTTGTAGAAATAAAAATGAAATTTTAGAAAATAAAATTTACTCTGTTATTCTTCCTTAAAAGATTTTTTAATAACTAAGAAGAATACAATACCAAAACCAAAAATGAATGTACCTAAAATGGCACCTAATAACCTACCAATTCTGCTTCTTTCTAATGGGTAATAAGGTCTATCAATAATTTGAATAAAAGGTGTTTCTTTTCTTAAAGCTATTTTAGCTAACTCTAAATTTTTAAGAATTTCTGTATAAATTGCACCATTCACTTGTACGTCAATAGTTCTTTTTTGAGTACTTACCCTTGCAGTTTGTTTAGTAGGATTTACATTCAAATCATTCATACTTGCAACATCTCCTATTCCTCCAAACAACATTCTTTTAACAGAGTCGGCCTGATGCTGTAAGATTTCAACATTATCTCTTGCCTTTTTACTTTTATACCCTGTATAATATTTTATTGCATTTTGTGCTAATAAATCCACAAATAATTTTGCAAAAACTTCATCTTTATCCGTAAAACTAACTTTAATGATGTTTAGTTTTTTATCAACTTTATTAACATCTAAGGATTTGGATGTTTCTTTAATAATTGCTTTCACTAAACTATCGGCAAACCTAATTCCTAAAGCTTTGTTTTGTAGAGATTGATTGAAATTAACTTGGTGTAATTGTAACGAATCTAAAACAGGCTTATTTTTTTTGTATTTAGAAGCAATTTTATAAGCAATTAAGGTTTGATTTTTACCGCCTATGGTAGCTTCTGAATAAAGTGTATTTGAAATTAAAGTGCTGCTTTTAAATAATTCGGTAATATTTTCTCCTTCAAAAACATTACCACCGCCCATGCCTAAATCAATGCCAAATTGTGCAGCAATTCCTAAATAACCTCCAAGTTGGCCAGCATCTTCTGGTGCAAAAGTTAATTCTGCTTTATAATTTGGTTTTTGAAACCATCCAAAAGTAAAACCTACTACTGCACCCAAAAATGTAATAGCTATTATCAATACTTTTTTAGCATATAAAAACTTCCACCAATATTTCATGAGTGCAATTAGGTGTTTTGCTTTTACAACTTTTTCTTCAGGGTTTACTAAACTCACAAATAATAAAATTTATTAAAAAAAAATTATTTTCTACTTACATTTATAATTGCAACTGCAACACCTGCCAAAGATGCTAAACCACTTGCAACAGCCAACCATTCTGCAGTGCTTAATCCTTTATTTTCTTTTACCGGAATTTTTGGAACTAATATTTCTGAACCTGGCAATACACTTGGGTAACTTCTGAAAAATAAAAATTTCTTTGTTTTAGCTGCACTACCATTGGAGTTTAACACCGTTACTTTTTTCTTTCTGGCATTTTCTGTAAAGCCTCCTGCTTTATCAATATAATAGTGTATGCTTGCTCCTTCTTTATACACAATTTCTGTAGGAAACATTACTTCTCCATTTACCTTCACTACATTTCTTTGTTTAGGTACATGTATTACATCGCCTTCCATTAAAGTAATATTTTCTAATAAGTTGCCTTTATTATTTAATACTTCATCTAATCTTAAACTAATTTTTACTGTTGGTTTAGTTAATTCTTCAATAAGTTGAGTAGAAGTATCGCTTGCCTTTTTTAGTTTTTGTAACCTTTCGGCAGCTTCATCTTTAAATGCACTGGTATTAATACGAGTTATAAATGCTCCTGTTTTATCGGAGTGTGGTGTTACGCCACCTGCACGTTTTATGATATCGCTTACTTTATCTTCTTTAGACCCTAAAATATAGGTTCCTGGATATAAAACTTCTCCTTCTACTTTTACAGCAATTTGAGGTTTATAGCCTGGATTACTTCTTACAATAACTACATCCCAAGGTTGCAATTTTACTTCTTCGCCTTTAATACTTAAATCTTTTTCGGTTGCAATTTCTATAACCTGGGCTATTGCAGTGGCATTAATATCATCGCTTTTAATTCTTCTTGCAATTTCTATTCTTTGTGCTGTAGCAGCATCGGTAAAGCCTCCTGTTTGAAATATTAACCCTTTTAAAGTAATGCCTTTATAGTATTCGTACACACCTGGTTTTCTTACTTCTCCATCTACTGTTAAAGTATAGGTTTCATAAAAATCTTTGGCCGAAGCAATTACAATTGAATCATCTTTTTGCAAAATAATATCTTGATTATTATTGCTATTAACATCATTCAAATTAAAGTCTATTACTTGTTTTGTTAAGTCTTCGTTTGTTCTATATAACAATCCTCTTTCTTTATAAGCATCTTCTTTTAAGCCATCTGCTTTTGCTATTAGTTTACTTAATGTAAGGTTGGAAGTTAGTTCATATTGTCCAGGACGATATACTGCACCTTCTAAAATTACTCTGTTACTATACCTTTCTAAAACTCTTCCTACAAAAACTTCATCTCCATTTTTGGGTTTATAATTTATAAATTCTGTTTTATTAATGTCTTGAATTTTTCTTTCAATATCCGTAAACGACTTAACATTAACCGATGCTGTATAAGCTTTACCTGTAAAGCCTTGTGCAAAGCTTAATAAGCTATTCATATTTTCGGTTGGCAACATTTCAAAAATTCCTTGGTGCTTTACTTCTCCTTTAAGCTTTACTAAAATATTGGCTGCTGGTATTCTAACAACATCCTGATCGGTTAGTTTAACATTATTTTGTTGAATGCCTTTTAATAGAAAATCGTAAGCATCTAAGGTGGCTATTACTTTATTATTTCTTATTAATTCTATGGTTCTAAAACTACCTTTATTACTTGGGCCACCTGCTGCATACAACACATTAAATAAGGATGATAGAGAAGACACATTATAGGTACCAGGTTTTTTAGCTTCTCCAATTACAGTAACTCTAATAGTTCTAATTTTACTAATGCTTACTTCAATTTTAGTGTTGCCCGTTGCTGCACTTGAATACCCATTTTTAATCATTTTTTCTTTAATCCTTTTTGCAGCAGTTTCTACAGTTAAACCATTTACTGAAACAAAACCTACATTGGGTATATTTATAAATCCTTCAGGAGATACTGTAAGTCTTGGATTGGTTTCTTGATATCCATACACATCAATTGCAATTTCATCATCTGGGCCTATAATATAATTTTTAGGAGTGGCAATTCTTAAATCAGGTTCAAAACGCAAATCATTATTATTAAATAAAGCGGAACCAAAAATTTCATCTTCGGGTTTTAAAACTTTTTCTTTTTCAACTACTCTACTACCCTCTACATCTAAAGAGTCTATATCTCTACTCGTATTAGTTCTTCCTTTGGTAGTTGGCTTTGTGGTAGTAGTAGTTCTGCTAGATAAACTTGCAACTCTTGCTTTTAATTTTAAAATTTCTGAAGATGGCATACCTCTTTGTAAAGCCATTTGCTCTGCTTGCGATTCAGTAATTCCTGCATTTTGCAAATAGGTTTTGTACTTAATAATGTCTTCATCTTTCAGCATTTCTACTTTAAAGTTTGATAAATCTCTGCTGTTGATAAGTTCTTGTAATGAGCCACTTTGTGCTGCCACATTTGATACAAAAGAAATACAAACTATTAGTAAGAAAACTCTAATGGTAAAAAGAAAAACTTTCATTATGCAATATTAATTTGAAAATAAACTCAAAAACGAAATTAGTAATTAAATTCTTGGATAAAGGAATTGTTTAATTTTTCGTGCTGGTTTAAATAAAAGTGTAAACCATTTTGGTTTTAAATTATTTATTTTCCAAGCCATATAATCTTCTTTGTGTGCTCTAATTCTGTTTGCTATGGATTTTGTGCTTTGACCACCACTACGCATTTTTACAATTACATCTCTTAAATACTCTACTTTTATTGTATGCTTGTACAAAAACCTTAACAATAGTTCATAATCTGCAGAACTTTTTAATGTAAGATTAAATTTACCATACTTTTCATATACCTCTTTTCTTACAAAAAAAGTAGGATGAGGAGGCATCCAACCTTTTAAAAACATATTGGCATTAAAACTTCCTGCAATCCATTTACGTAAAACTTTATTTGGATTATTGGGATGAACAAAGATTAAATCGCCATAAACTGCATCACAATTTGTAGTGTTAAATATTTCCACTACACGATGGATAACATTATCATGTGCATAAAAATCATCAGAATTTAAAATGCCAATAATATCACCATTGGCTAATGCAATACCTTTATTCATTGCATCGTAAATACCTTTATCTTTTTCTGAAATTACTTTAGTTACATGTTGAAAATGATTTACAATTTCTAAAGTATTATCTGCCGAAAGTCCATCTACAATTATATGCTCAATATTTGGCAAATAAGTTTGCTTTTCTATAGACAGTAAAGTATCAGCAACTGTTGTTGCACTGTTATAGGTAGCGGTAATGATGGAGACTTTCATTTATTAATTTATCTTTCTATTACAATATTCTCTAACACTAACATATCCATTGATGTTCTAAGAAAACAATCCAATGCTTCGAGGGGGGAATTAACGATTGGTTCATTTTCATTAAAAGAAGTATTTAGCAAGATAGGAACTCCTGTTTTGTTATAAAAATTTTTTATTAAACTATGATAAGCTGGCGATGTATTACTATCTACACTTTGTAATCTTCCTGTTCCATCAACATGTGTTACAGCAGGAATTAAATGTTGTTTCTCTTTTTTAATTGGAAAAACTTTTTCCATAAAAGGAACAATATCATTTACTTCAAAATATTCTTCTACAAATTCTTTTAAAATGCTTGGTGCAAAAGGTCTAAAACTTTCTCTACGTTTAATTTTTGCATTTAATAAATCTTTAGCATCGTTTCTTCTGGGGTCAGCCAAAATACTTCTTGCTCCTAAAGCTCTTGGACCAAATTCTGCTCTACCATTAAACCAACCTACCACTCCTGCATTAATTAATCTATCTGCAACAACATTGTACAAAGTTTCATCATCGTATTTTTTGTAGTTGATATTTTTTGTTTTTAATAAAACTTCAATTTCATCGTTAGAAAATTTTGCTCCAGTATAAGCACTGTAAATTGGAGCTACTCTTGGTTTATTAAATATTTGATGATAAACATATTGAGCAGCACCCATTGAAATACCAGCATCATGCCCTGCCGAGGGAATATAAACTTCTTTAAAAGGTGTGTTTCTTGTTAACTTACCATTAGCAACACTATTTTGTGCAACACCTCCAGCAATACAAACTTTATCAAGTCCTGTTCTTTTATGTAACACTTTTAAAATATGAAATATGGTTTCCTCAGTGAATCGTTGTACAGAGGCTGCTACATCTTTATGGTATTGTGATAATGGTTCATCTTTTTTTCTTTCTGCTCCAAAAACTTCAACCATTTTTTTACCAAATAATGGTGGTACAATAGGCAAATTGTTTTCATATTTTATAAAGCCCTGTGTTGCTGAACGGAAATAAGCAAAGTTTAATTGAAATAATCCATTGTCTTTCCATAAAACAACATCTCTTAATTTATCAACATACTTAGGTTCGCCATAAGGTGCTAAACCCATTACTTTATACTCATCTCCATAATAAGGGAAGCCTAAAAGTTGTGTAAAAGCTGTATAAAAAATTCCCATAGAATGAGGGAAATCAACAGAATCAATTACTTCAATTTTATTGCCTTTTCCAATGCCTAACATGGTTGTTGAAAAATCGCCTGAGCCATCAATACTAAGCAAAGCAGCTTCTTCAAAAGGTGAGGCAAAAAAGGCACTTGCTAAATGGCTTCTATGATGCTCTACCTGATGAATTTTATTTTTTATTTCAGTTTCATCTAATCCAGAAAGTTGTGCTAATTCTTTTTCAATACTTGTTACTTGTTTTTGATTACTCCATCTTTCTGCAACAAATTTTATGGAGTGAACAGGGTGCTGTGCAAAGAAAAAAAGTTTCTTTAAAAATTTTGCTTTAGGGTCTCTTCCTATTGCAATATGATCTACTTCTTTCAGAGTAACTCCTACTTCCTTTAAACAAAACTCTATTGCCATAGATGGAAAACCAGCCCAGTGTTTTATTCTTCTAAAACGTTCTTCTTCTGTTGCAGCAATCATAATTCCATCTTTAAAAATAGCAACAGATGAGTCTGCATGATATGCATTAATACCTAAAATAATCATAGTTTTTAACTAAATAAATTGTTGTAATTTTTTGTATAATTTGATTGTTCATAATAATCTTTTGCAACGTGCCAAGCATTGTTGCTACAATCATTATGTTCCTGTAATGTCATTTTTGATAATTGATGTAAAGTGGTTAGTAATTCTTCTTTATTATTTATATTAATATTCCAACCTGCTTTTTTTTCTTGCAAATTATTCCATGGTGTAAAATGGCTTATAATTACAGGTGTACCTACACTTAAACTTTCATAAATAGCATGACCAAAATTTTCGCCTTTGGTTATTAGAATCATTGCATCGTAGCCTGTGAAAATATTTTGCACTGTATGTGGCTCTGCATCGCCTTTATAATGTACTTTAATATTTTTTGGTAAAGCTTGTATAGCTTGTAAACATTGTTGCCAATAGGCTTTATCTTTTACAGGACCATAAATATCCAACACAATAGTATTACTGCAAGACTGTAAATATTGTAATAGCAGTAATAAATTTTTCATCGGTGATATTAGAGCTAAAAAAACTAATCTTAACTCATCATTATTTTTGGTAGATTGCCTGAATTTTTCAAAAGGAGGTTTAGAAACATTTGAAGCTAAAGTAATTGAAGAACTTCTTCCAAACATAGATTGTATTTCTTGTACTTCTTCTGTATTGGTAGCATGATAACGAACAGTTTTTAAAAGACCAAAACATTTAATTACAGTAAAATAAATTTTCTTTCGAAATGGTTTTACACTCAATGCCCCTTTTGTAAGCATACCTCTTGGAGCAACAATGCAATCCATATTCTTTAATTTTCCCAACTTTAAATACAATAATGGAAATAAAAAATAATTGGTATAAAAACCATTGATATAAATAGTAGTACAGCCAGATGTTAGTATAGTTTGCAATAACTCTTTGTACCCTGGTTTTATATTAGATGAATACCAAACCTTTACAGGTAAAGCATTTGGTGTGAGTTGCACCTCAACCCATTTATTGCACACTACGTTTTGATAGGGTGTTGCAGTTTGCAAATCATAAGCAGTGGTAGCAACATAAAATTCATACTGATGTTGTAGAGCTACAACCATATTTACCAAAGATTGTATTGGACCACCAGCTTTAAACCCAGGATAAAAATATTCATATAAAATCAATATTTTTTTCTTAGGCATTCAGGTATTGTTTTAGTCTTTCTTTAAAAACAGGAAATCCAAAACTGGTTACCACTTTTTGCTGTAATGCTGCAGGATGATGATGGTTACTATTTAAGTTTTCAAGTATTGCTTGTTCTAATTCCTCTACACTATCAGGATTGATTAATGTACCTAATGCACCATTCTGTAAAGCATCTACACTGCCATCTTTATTGCCTGCTATTACTTTACAACCACAAGCAGCAGCTTCTATAAACACAATTCCAAAGCCTTCTTTTTTACTGGGCATAGCAAAAACATCTGCCAATAAGTAATGGTCTATCAGCTCTTCATCTTTTACAAAGCCAGTAAGTGTTATAAAGTCTTCTGCCTCTTGCTCCTTAATTAAATGTTTTATTCTTTCTAACTCTTTTTCATCAGTTTTACCACATAAAACATACTGTATTTTTTCTTGTTTATTTAAGCTTTTTAAAAGTGAAATTATTCCATCGTATCCTTTAAATTTTTCTGTTGCTGCAAGCCTTGTTACAGTAACTATTATTTTTGTTTCCTTAGAAATGCCATATCTCCGCAAAAGATAATCAGGCTTTTCAAAATTATGTGGTAGCTGAAAATAGGGATCTAGAGTATTGGGAAATATTTTAATTTTTTGTTCCTGTATATAAGGGTTGTTTTGCAACATAGTTTGTTTTGTATAATTGCTTACACTCCAAATTTCATTTACGGTATGTAAAAACCTTTTCTTTATTCCTGTTTGAGGTTGCCATATATCTATACCATGCACTATTAATATTACTTTGGTTGTAGGATTGAAAAGTTTTATAAGCAGCCCTATTAATGCAAGATTTATATGACCCAGAATTACTGTTTTGTGCTTGTATGAATGTAACAGAGTATATAATACAGATTTTAATTTATTACCTTTAAAAGCTGTATAATGGGCAGGGTTAAAATATTTTTCGTCACAATTTTTATCGTACATAGCCATTGCTTTTGCTTTAATAAAACTTTCGTTGGAAAGTTCTTGCAAAACCTTTAAAAAGCAACGATTAAATTTTTCTAACCCACCGGTATATAAAAAAGTATCTAACGAAATAAAAAGCAATGTGTAATTAGAGATTTAATTTAATTGAATTAGACTGCCAGTCTGTATTTTTTTCTGATAAAATATAGTACTGCAAAAACAAGTATGGTTGATTTAAATAAATGATTAAATACTGTATAAAAATCTGTTTCTGCCTTAACTACTTGTAGGAATAAAACAGGTATCCATAATGGTAAAGTATAATAATCGTTACTTTTTTTAAATAGCATGTATAAATACAGCCCTAATATGAAACCCCAAATAAGCATAAACCAATAGCTACCAATAACCCCAAAATTTCCATAAGACTCTCCTATTATGCCAACACCCATAGATGTACTACTTGTAAGTTCAAAGCCACTCAATTTTAAATAAGTTGCCTTACCTCCACCAACTACTTTGTTTTCTGCAAAAGAAGATAGATATAAACTTGTTAATATAGCATCTCTTATTGTAGCCCCATTTAAAAAGGCTGTATTATCTGGTATATTAAACATGATTCTTGAAATAATCCAACCTTGGTTCAATCTATAGCTTGCAGCAGTTGCCTCTGTTTCTTCATCTAAGTATTGAACACCCTGTTTCTCAGGAATAAAAAAAGTTTTGCTTTTATTTACAAAAGCATCAATAAATACTTGTAACTTATTTACATGTTCTCCTTCTTTCCAAATTATGTTTCTATACTCAGCTTTTATAGTTTGTAATATAAAAATAGCCCAAAAGCCTACTAGAAGTATTGAAAATTTTTTAAGAAAAGACAGCCTATAAAATATGCATAGATAAATAAATAGTAACAAACCCCATAATAATAAATCATGAAACATACCAGCGGCTACCGATGCTAATAACTGAGCCAAAAAGCTTCCTGCAAAAACCAGCCATTTGTATTTATAATTGGTAAAAAATAAATAAATGATACCAATAAATTTCATTGCAGATAATAGATACACTATAAAACCTAATTCTGCAGGTACAAAGGGAAATAATAGATTAAGTAAAAAACCAACTAAAATCATGTATATAGCAAATTTGGGAGTAATGCCTATATACTGAATTCTGTTTAGGAAAGCCAAATAATTTATTTTTTTAGAGAAGTAATAAATTGGAATAGCAAATAAAATCAAAGATGGTACTACTAAATCCATATACACATCTTCATTTACATACATATAATATTTATAATGCTGATAGGTTGATTTGTAATCTATGTAAGGACCAAGAATCCATTGCAAACAAGCCATTAACAACATTACCTCCAATATAGGAATTGTTTTTCCCAATTTTTCAGTAAAATCTAAAAAAACAAAAACAGTTAGCCCTAAGCCTAAAGCAGTTAAATAATAATCTCCCTTAAGGTAAATTATTGATGCTGTAATAGCAGCAAATAAATAAGAACGCCAGGTTTTCATTTTTTGCTTTTACTTATTTTAAGAATTTTTTAAACAAAAAACTTCTTATACCATAAGTATAGAGTATAAGTTCTCCAATAGGTTCTAAAAGGAGCTGATTCAATTTTATTAAGATTCAAATAATCAAACTCTTCTATGAATGAAGAATCTTTAAGAAAATTTTTATCAATATACTCAACCCATTTATTGGTTGGTGCATGAAACCCTTGCTTATCTGTTCTTTCTAATATTGGTTGGGGAACAATTTCTTTTGCTGCATCTCTCAGAATTTGTTTGGTAAAGTTTTTATTTATTTTGTAGGATGCAGGAAGTTTTAATAAAAACTCTACAATTCTAAAATCTAGTAATGGGCAACGACTTTCTATGGAAGCAGCCATAGAGTTTCTATCTTCATACCACATTAGGTTTGGCAATGTCCAATGTTCAAAACCATTAATTAAGTAATTATTTAGCTTATCATCAGTTCCATAATCATAAAAGCGATTCCAGTTCTGTTTAAGTATATTATAATTTTTTAAGATTCCAAGCTTTTTATGCTTTTCTTTATACATATAATTCTTAAATCCATTTGGCAATAGGTGGTACATTGTTCTAAAAGAAGGAAATGAGAATTTTCCATTTTTCCATTCTTCAATTTCATAAACTGGTAAAAATATGGTAGGATAACCAGCTAAAATTTCATCGCCACCATTACCAGACAGAATAACTTTAATACCTCTTTCGCTAATTTTATTCATTAATATATGTTGAGCTACCAACGAACCATCTGCAATCGGGCTTTCTAAATGATAAATAACATCATTAATATTTTCATGAAATTTTTCATGATTAATATCATTTACCCAAATTGGGTTTAAGTTGCTGTATTTATCTGTAACTAATTTAGCAAAATAACTTTCATCTTTTTCGTCACCAGGGTAAACTGCTGATATGCTTGTAATATATTTTGAAGAATTATATTTAGCAGCAAAAGATGCTACAGATGAAGAATCTAAACCACCAGAAATCATAACTGCAAAATCTACTTCTTCTGCAAGTCTTGTATTAACAGCATCAGTAAGTAAATTTCTAAATTCTTCTACCGCTTCTTGATATTTAATCTTTCTTGTTGTTTGAGGATAGTGCCAATATTGTTCAACTTTTTCTTGAAATATTTTACCTTCATGGCTTATAGAATAATAGACTAATGCACCATTTTTAATTTGCTGAATATTTTTAAAAAAACTTTGTTCGTTTTTACCAATGGTAATTTCAAAAATATAATTAATTACTGCTTCATGGTTTACTTCAAACTTTACACCTAATGGCTTTAATGCTTTTGCTTCTGAGGCAAATTTTAAACCAGTTTCATCTAAATGAATAAACAAAGGCTTTTTACCAAACCTATCTCTGCCTAAAACTAACTTCTTTTCATTCTCCATCCAAAGTGCAAAAGCAAACATACCATTGCATTGGTTAAGTACTTCTTTATGATTTAAATCGGAAAGTAAATACAACAAAACTTCTGTATCAGAATTGGTATGAAATTCACGGTTGGGAATTAATTTTTTTAATTCTTTGTAATTATATATTTCGCCATTAAAAACAATATAATTTCCTGTAATAACATCATAAAAAGGCTGATGAGATCTTTCGTTTAAATCAACAATTGAAAGTCTTGCATGTGCTAAACTAAGCTGATTATTGATTCTTTTAGAAGCTTGAAAATCTGGACCTCTATGATGTAGCTTTTCTAAGGCTTTATCTATATTACTATGTAAATGAGTGTTGTTAGAAAAAACACCTACAATACCACACATATATTGCTAATTTTTGTTGAAAGTAAACAATGCTGCTATTTTATTGTTTAATTCGTTTTGATATATATTTATTTCAAAGTTTTCTTTAAAATATTTTTTCACTTCCTCTTTGAGATGATCTGTTGAATTTTTTAAATTTAAAATAGTAGAATATACAATTTCTTCTTTACTAAAATCGGTTAATAATCCTAAAACTTTATTATTGAAAAGTGGTTGCAATCCCTGTAATGTATGTGCTAAAACAGGTATGCCATTGCTCCAAAACTCGTATAATTTATTAGGTGCACAATACTCAATATTTAAATTAACTCCTTTATATAATATTAGCCCTAAATTGGCTTTTTTATATACTTTTAATAACTCTTGATGTGGAATATTGGCAATAAAATAAATATTGGTTATTTTATTCTCTTCAATAAACCGGTCTATTTCAGTTGTTTTTCTTCCAATAAAAACAAAAGCAACATTATCTTCTTTTTTAAATAATTGTGTTGCCCTTAAAAAAGTATCATAATAATGTTCAGCCACACCCAATACTCCAGTATGTAATACTATAAATTGGCTATCAGGAATAAAATCTATACATGATTTTTCATCAACCAAATTACTAGTAACAAGTTTACAGGTATTTGGAAAAATCATAACCTTATCTTTTAATGCCTTGCTGATATTGATAAAATAATCAGCTCTATTTTGTTCAGGAAAAATACATAGATCTATTTTGTTTGCATTTTTCAACACATATTTAAAAACAAAATTTCCAATTTTTCCAAGAAAGGTTGGCTCAATTAATTCAAACTGATGGTATATTAGTTTTGATTTTTTGTTCAATAATAGTTTTAGAAAAACAACCTGAAAATCGTTTGTATAAATTAGATCATCTTTTTTGCTTAGCAATATTTTACATATAGTAAGGTATTTTTTAAAAGCTATTTTCTTTAACCCAACTTTTAAGCGATCAAAATTGTCAAACTCAGCTATTAAATTATGTTCTATATTCTTATTTACAAAATAGTTATTTGAATTTTTAATAGATAATTCGGTAATGGCAACTCTGAAATTTTTATCTAAAAAAGAATCTACAATAAATCTTAAAGATGGTATGGAACTAAATAAGCTTATTGATAAAAAGTGAACTTTCATGTATTAGTTAAAAACTGTATCCAGTAATTGATTTAATCTCTGTTCATAAGTGTGTTCTGTAATAGCTCTTTTATAACCTGCTTCAATAATTTGCAGTCTTTCTGCTTCATTTTGTGGATTTATAAAATAATCTATTTTATTTTTTAAATCTTCTAAATCTTTATAAGCCACTACTTCCTTCCCTACTTCAAACAATTCATTTAGTGCAGCCCTATAACTAGTAAACTGCAAGCCACCACAAGCTGGTATTTCAAAAGTTCTTTTATTTACCCCATTTATTACAGCAGGATGTAAATTATTTAATACAATTTTAGCTGCCATAAAAGCTTTTGATTTTTCTTGGTTATGAACAGATTTGTTCATGATAATTTTATCTAATTCTGGCAGTTTTAACCAAATTGAAGGTGGTGCCCCCCACATTTTAATGTTATAATTGAGAAGGTGTTTATATAATGCAGATCTACTAGGATATAAGTTCCCTGCATTGGTTATATCACAACTATAAAAGTTAATATCTTGTTCATTCAATACAACTCTATTGTGTTTTTTAGGGTTACAGCATTGAGGTAAATAATGAATATTAAAATTAAATTCAGATTTTAATACTTCAACAATATATTTATCTACAAAAAATAAATAGTCGTAACCTGCTACAAAAAACATTGATTTTTGAAAATTACTTATAGCATCAGGAAACCATAAAACAATTGGAGATGGATTAATTTTTTTGATTGTATCTATTTCTTGCTTGGTTAAAAAGTCATGTGTTACAATAGTAAAATCAATTTTATTTGCTTTATAACTATTATAAATATCTTTAGACTTAAAATTTCTAATAGCTGGTATTTTATGAAAAACTTGCTGATAAAGCGTTTTATTAATGTTTTTAATTCGTTTACCTAAAAAATTGTATTGTAAAAATTCCATTTCAGGATCTATTCTTACAATAGTATGCCCCATATCTGACAAAGTTTCTTCTATATGCAAACCAAACCCTTCTGTATAAAACTTGCCAATAATTGCAATGTTCATAATTACTACTTTAACCTACTTTTTAAAATACTCGTATAATTTTTGCTTAAATTTTTTAAACAAAAAAACTGGTGTTAAAAATGCAACAATAGATGCAAAAACGTATAAACAAAAAATTCTTATTTTATTAAAAAAATTAAGCAATTTAAAATCATCTGCTTTAAGAGGATTGATACCTACAAACAAACCAACAGCACTCGGAAAAGCATTGTTTTCTTTGTAATCCAATATCCATTGAGGGTAAGTAATTAAATATACTCTTCGGAAAATGATATATATATGTTTTTGCTCTAATAATCCTGCATCTCTAATCCCATTAATAACTACATGCATTACAGAAGGGAGACCACCATATACCACCTTAAACTTATTCCATTTTTTTGCTATTCTGTCTCTGTAAGAATGTCTGAATTTGCCATCTAACAAAATATCTTTTAATACCATGGGTTCTTTAATACTAAATGCTCTTTCACCCTTGCATATCATAAAAACGCTTAAATACATTTGTGTATAAACACTTCCATCATATTGGTCTGTATTGTATTTTAAGAAAGTGTTTCTTTTATAAATTAGCCCTCCTACAAAAACAAAGCAACTGTAATATTTTATTGCAACACCAGCACCTGAACCTAAAATTGTTGTATTCATTGCTCTTTTAATAACTGTATTGCCTGTTCTTTCTTCCAGCATATTACAAAAGCCTAAATCTGGATAATTATTCTCTTCTAAAAACTTTACCAATTCTGCAATGCTGTTTTCTCCATTTATGGAATCATCATTACCAATAACAAAAGCATAATCACCCGATGCTATT
>JAIBAV010000112.1 GCA_019695015.1 Chitinophagaceae bacterium | reverse complement strand
GGTTTTTCTATTTTTTCAATTTTCTCAAGTGGGGCAGTAGGTTGATTGCTTTCTTTCTTTTCAATTTTATCAACCAGTTTTGGGGTTGCTTCTTTTTTTATTATTGGTTTATTGTTTGTAACTAATGCATCTTCGGCACCTGGCTTATATTTTAATTTTGCTGAATTTATTTTTTTATTAGGCGAAGAATTTTTTGAGGATTTGCTTAGAGATGAGTTAGGTTTATTCACTAAAAAATCTTCCTTTCCAAAATCACTATCTGGTACTTTTTCTAAATATACAATACCTTCGCCGCAATCACTTTTTGAAGAATTTATTGTGCTTGAATAATCTCCTTTTAATATTTCTTTATCTCCAATTTTAGAATAAGTCAAATAACAAGTCATTAAGCATGGCTCTGAATTGCCAGTCATTTTTAGCTCTAACATTTTACTTTCTTTTATTAAAACATTGTTAGATTTAACAGTAAAAATTCCTTGTAATGCTGTTTTACCATAAAATCTTTTGTCTAAATAAGAGTAAGTAACACCTTGTAGTTTGCTGGTTTGAGTATTGTTTATTTGAACTTCGTATTTATAACGTTCTTCATGAAATTTTTTGGTAAGTAAATCAAATTCTCTTTGAATAAAGTACCCACGCCAAACACCTGTAATATTTTTAGTATGTGAGTTGTTTTTATTTTTATTGTTTGTTGTAGAATATTGAGCAAAAGATATATTACTAAAAGAGTTTAGTGAAAAAAAGAAAATTAAGTTGAAGATTATTGTAAAATTCAATCTCATGGTGCAAATCTAAATTTATATGCAATACTTTACACTCAAAGAATCGTTAAAGGTTATTTATTTAAAAGTTATTTAATCTTTGTAGTTTTTATTTTTATTTATTGGCATCTAAGTAATATTTTCACGGCTTTATAAATTTTGATTGAAATTGAATGAGCAATAAGGTGGCAATTATTGGTGCAGGTCCAGCAGGTTTATCAGCTGCTTATTTATTAGGCAAGGCAGGAATTAGTACAACTATTTTTGAACAGGATAAGCAATATGTGGGTGGTATTTCAAGAACTGAAAACTATAAAGGATATTATTTTGATATTGGTGGACATAGGTTTTTTAGCAAGAGCAAAGAGGTAGAAGATTTTTGGACAGAAATTTTACAGGATGATTTACTGGAAAGGCCAAGAAGTAGTAGAATTTATTACAACCATACATTCTTTGAGTATCCATTAGTTGCTCTAGAAGCACTCAAAAAATTAGGGCTTTGGCAATCTTTTCTTTGTGTTGCAAGTTATTTAAAAGCAAAACTTTTTCCTGTAAAAAACCCTCAAAATGTAGAAGACTGGGTTTCTAATCAGTTTGGTAAAAAATTATATTCTATTTTTTTTAAAACATATACCGAAAAAGTTTGGGGTATAAGCTGTAAAGATATTTCGGCAGATTGGGCAGCTCAAAGAATTAAAGGTTTATCATTATCCTCTGCAATAAAAAATGCACTAATAAAACCTAGTTACGCTAATAAAGAAAAGGTAATTAAAACATTAATAGATTCTTTTAGATATCCTAAAAAAGGCCCAGGAATGATGTGGGAAACCTGTAGAGATAAATGTTTGCAATTAGGTGTTAAAGTAAAAATGAATGCAGAAGTTATAGGTCTTAATTTTAATGATAACCTTTGGCAAGTAGTCATGAAAAATGAACAATTTGACGAAAAGTTTACCTACGTCCTTTCCTCAGCATCTATAAAAAATATAGTGCCAAATATTCTACCTTCAGTAAACAAAGTAGCAAAAGAGGCTGCGTTACAATTAAGGTATAGAGATTTTTTAACAGTAGTATTAATTTGTAAAGATAAAGACAGCTTTACCGATAATTGGATTTATATTCACGACCCATCAGTTAAAGTTGGAAGAATTCAGAACTTTAAAAGTTGGAGCCCATATATGGTACCAGATGAAAGTATGGCATGTTATGGTTTAGAGTATTTTTGTTTTGAAGGAGATGGCATGTGGCAAAAAAACAATGATGATTTAATTGATTTAGCAACCAATGAAATGCACCAAATAGGATTATTAAACAAAGAAAATGTAGTAGAGGGGTATGTAGTTAGGCAGCCTAAAGCTTATCCTGTGTACGATAAAAATTATAAAGAAAAAGTGCAGTTAGTTAGAGATGGATTAAAACCTTATAAAGGTCTTTACTTAATTGGCAGAAATGGTATGCATAAATATAATAACCAAGATCATAGTATGATGACTGCTATGTTTGCAGCTAAAAATATTATTGCAGGAAAAGAATTATATGATGTTTGGAAAGTAAACCAAGATGCAGAATACCAGGAAGAAGGCGAAAGAGGTGTAAATGAAGGAGGACGGCTAATACCAATTGTACAAAACTAACTTTGATTAAAAATATTTTTTAACTTATAAAAAATTATGCAAACAACACTTTGCTTCGATTTTGGGAATACAAGATTAAAATGTGCTGTTTTTAAAGGGGCAGAGCTGCTGCAAGTAGAGGTATTAGAAAATGATAAGGTGGCAAACGTTGAAGTACTATTAAAAAAATATCAACCACAAAAATCAATTTTTTCCTCAGTAATAAATCATAATAAAGCAATAGAAGAGTTGTTACAACAAAAAACTACTTTTCACCAATTAAATGCAAACAGCAAATTACCATTTACCACACCAGTTGGCAAGCCAGAAACTATTGGTGCCGATAGATTGGCAATTTGTGCAGGAGCTATACATTTGTACCCTAATAACCACAATTTGGCAATAGGCTTAGGTACTTGTATTACTTTTAATTTCATCAATAAATTTCATGAGTTTTTAGGTGGTAGCATTTCACCAGGCATGAACATGCGTTTTAAAGCAATGCACCAACAAACAGCTTTATTGCCTTTGGTAGAAGCTACTCATAATTTTCCTTTAATTGGCTACGATACTAAAACTAATTTATTAAGTGGTGTTTTATTAGGTATGGCTAAAGAAATAGATGGTATTATAGAAGCTTATTCTAAAAAATATAACAAATTTAACGTGCTAATAACAGGTGGCGATATGGCTTTTTTTGTCTCTCATCTTAAAAACAAGATATTTGCCGACCCTTATTTAATATTTAAAGGACTTTATGCAATTAGCGAAAACAATAATTAATAGATTTACAGCTACTGTAATTTTTACAGTTTGTTTCATCTTCATTACAGCAGCACAAGAAAATTCACCATTTTCCAGATACGGATTGGGTGATTTAACGAATACTTTTCAAACCTTAAATAATGGTATGGGTGGTGTTGCTGTAGCTTATAATGATCTTCAATCTATCAACTTCAATAATCCTGCATCTTTTGCCAGTACCAGAATTGTTACTTATGATTTAGGTGTTACAATAGATTCCAGAATACTAAGAAGTAAAGCTCCAGTAAATAAATACAATTCAGCCAATTTTTCACCTGCATATATTGCAGTTGCAACCCCAATTAGTTCTAAACACTCTTTTGGTTTAGCTTTTGGTTTTAAACCTGTAACTCGTATAAGCTATAATATTATTAGAAATGAAAGATTAGCAGGAATTGATAGTGTTCAATCTTTATTTGAAGGTACAGGTGGCATGAATGAAGTATTTGTTGGGGTTGGAAAAAAATGGAAAAACTTAGCAATTGGGTTATCTACTGGTTATCATTTTGGTAAAAAGCAAAACAATACCAAACGTGGTTTTATTAACGATACGGTAGTATATTATAAAGCCAATTACAATACATCTACAACATTTGGTGGAGTCTTTTTAATGGGAGGATTTCAATACGATATACTTTTATCCGATTCTGCTAAGAATAGAAAAATAACAAAGCCTATTAAAGATTTTTATTACTTAAAATTAGGTGGTACTTTTTCTCTAGGCCATCAACTAAATGCAGAGCAAACTTCATTTAAAGAAACATTTGATTATGACTATTCTGGTGGCTCTTACACTATTGATAGTTTAAATGTGGGTAATACTATTAAAGGTAAAATTAAAATTCCAGCAAATTTTGGTTTCGGATTTTTATTTCAAAAAACCTCTGTAGATATTTCAGGCGTTTATGATAGATGGGCTATTGGTGCAGATTTACTTTTATCTAATTGGAAAAATTATCGTTTTTACGATAAAAAAGATGCTACTGTAAATAGTTGGCAATTTAAAATAGGAGGGCAATGGACACCAGATGCTAAAAATACCAAAAGCTATTTCAGTAGAGTAGCTTATAGAGCAGGATTGAATGTAGGTAAAGATTATATTAATGCTGACGGAAAAGAAATGAAAACTTTTTCTTTTTCTATTGGACTAGGTTTGCCTGTACGTTCTACAAGGTTTAGCTACCAATATTCCACAATTCATACAGCATTAGAAATAGGTAAAAGAGGTAGTGCAGCAAACAACATAACCGAAAATTTCTTTAAACTTTCTGTTGGCTTTAGCTTAAGTGATATTTGGTTTATTAAACGTAAATATGATTAGCAATTTTAAACATATTACTTTCCAAAAGGCAGTCTTAGTGGTAGGCTGCTTTTTTGTGTTTTCTTGCGAAAATAAAATAGAAACTGTAAGAGATTTAGGAAAAGCAACTTTAGGAGTAGAAGAAGGGAAGAATATAGAAAGCTTTATTAGCCAATCTGGTAAAATGAGAGCAAAACTAAATGCTCCAATTATGTTAAGGTATTTATTAGATACCCCTAAAATAGAATTTACTAAAACTTTGTTTGTAAGTTTTTATGATGATACGCTTGGTATTGAAAGCAATTTGTTTGCTAAATATGGCAGGTATTTAGAAAATGATAATAAAGTTTATTTAAAAGATAGTGTAGTGGTTTACAATATTGCTGGCGATACTTTATGGACTTCTGAGTTGTACTGGAATCAGGATACAGAAGAGTTTTTCACTAATAAACCAGTAAGAGTGAAACGAGAGTTTAATAATAAGTATATTCATAGTATAGGTGTAAGAGCTAACCAAAATTTAAAAGACATCACATTTTATAAAATTCAGCCTGATAGTTATTTTATTGTTTCAGATAGTATCTATTGAGTAATTTCCCATCTGTTTTCTTTACATTTTTAACGCTTGTATAAAATTAATAGGAGGTTATCCTCTTTTTATTTTTTTTAAAAAAAAAAAGTTATATCATTGAAGCCTTAAAATTAACTTATTATGAGAAAAATGTTACTCTTGCTTACTTGTTTAATTGTATTGTATTCAACAAGTATAGCCCAGTATTGCAACTCTTCTTTTAGTAATGCATCTTTTGAGCACATTACTAATGTAACTTTTGGTGGGGTCAATAATTCTTCTACTGGTAATACAGGAGGCCCTGTAAATTATTTAAATAAGGTTGCTTATGTTTATTACAACAATTCTCATAATTTGTCGGTTTCCATTTTAGCTGATGCAAGTGAATATGTGTATGCATTTATAGATTGGAACCAAGATGGTGATTTTGCAGATTCAGATGAAACTTATACAGTTGCTTCCAATGTTTCAACTACTGGACCTTTTGTTCTAAGTATAGCTACTCCTTTAACTGCACTTGCAGGAAATACAAGAATGAGAGTGATGGTTGACTATAACGGATCCACTCCAGACCCATGTAAAAATTCTACTTATGGCGAAGCAGAAGATTATACAGTAAATGTAGGCAACATGCCTGCTTGTATGCCCCCTACAAATTTAGCTGCAAATCCAGTTGGCATAAGTACAGCATCGGTTTCTTGGGATGCTTCTGTATCAAACCCTACTGGTGGCTATCAATTTGAGTTAAGAACAAGTGGAACACCAGGTAGTGGTATTGCTGGATTAGATACAACAGCTTTCACAACAGCATTAACAGCAGATTTTACTGAATTAACCATTTCTACCACTTATAACTTATATGTTAGAGCTATTTGTGGTGCAGGCGATTCAAGTACCTGGGCACCTTATACTTTTTCTACAGTATATGCTCAAGCAAGGCCATGGATAGAACCTTTTGATGTGCTAACTGTTCCAACAGGTTGGTCAACTACTGGGTTTACAATTGGCACTTCCTCTTCTATTCCAGATGAGCAAACAAATATTTTATACAGAAACTTATGGAGTGGAGCACCAAATGGTACTTTTTCATCAGTAAGTGTTGGTGCAATTTTAGCTGGCGATGCATTAACGTTTAATTATCAACTTAGTGACTATTCTTCTCCTTATGGTCCTCCTGCAGCAAACTCTTGTAGTTTTGTTGTTTCTATTTCTTCGGATTTTGGAGTTACTTATACCGATGTTGCTACTGTAATTAATGATGGCACAGCTGGTTGGAAGACATTTACACAAGATTTAGCAGCTTATATTGGCCAGTATATAAGTGTAAAAGTTACTGCCACTTGGCTAACAGGCGATTATTATTTATCGTTCGATAATTTTGCTGTACAAAGCTGTATGCCTCCAACAAATTTAGAAATTGATCCGCTTACATTTACTGACTCAACAGCAACAATAACTTGGGATGCCTCAATATCTACACCAGCTTTGGGTTATAAATGGGAGTTAAGAACTAGTGGTGCAGCTGGTAGTGGCCCTGTTGGTTTAGTAGCCAGTGATAATACTAATTTACTAACAAAAGCACTTACTGGTTTAACAAGCAATACAAACTATACTTTTAGTATTTTAGCAAAATGTAGTGTTACCGATTCTAGTACTTGGGCTACAAAAATGTTTACAACCCCATGTTCATTAGTATCTTATTTTAATGAATCTTTTGATGCAGTTACTGTACCAGCATTGCCAGATTGTTGGTTAAAAATGGGTGCTGGCTCAGCTTATACTCAAGTTGGTACTTCTTTTTCTGCTCCTAATAGCATTTATATGTACTCTAGTTCAGGAAACATTGCATATTTAAGAATGCCTCCTGTTAGTGGCTCTGATTTAAGTACACATAGATTAAGGTTTAATGCTCAAGCAAATGGTACACTGGGTGGAACAATTCAAGTTGGTTATTTAACTGATCCAAATGATGTTTCTACTTTTGTGCAAATAGGAACAGATTTTACACCTACCAGTACTACATCTTTTGATAATTTTGTACTTAGCCCAGTTACAACTATAACAGGTGTAAATACACTTGTTTTTAAACATACAGGTACTCCTAGCTATGCAGTATTTATTGATAATGTAATTTATGAGCCAATACCAAATTGCGAAGAACCAACTAATGTATCTACTTCTAATATTACACCTACAACTGTAGATTTAAGTTGGGATGCTCCTACCTCAGGAACTCCACCTTTATCTTACAGTATTTATTATAGTACAGTAGATGCAACACCTTCATTAACTGCTACGCCAAACGTTTCAGGTGTTTTGGGTACAACTGCTACCTTAACAAACTTAACAGCTGCAACAACCTATTATGTATTTGTACGTAGTATTTGTAGTGCAACTGATTCAAGTACTTGGAGCTTCAAAAAATCATTTACCTCTGCTTGTGTAGCAATTACTTCTTTGCCATGGACAGAAGGTTTTGAAGGTCTTTCAACTTTTGGTGCAGGTGTAGTTCCAGCTTGCTGGAATATCGAAAATATTTCAGGTACTAAAATTACTAGTGCTAATACGCCTATTATGAATGGTATTGGACCTAGAACAGGTACTAATTATGTTTGGAGCAGATATGGTACTAATAACTGGATTTTTGCACCTGCTATACAATTAACTGCTGGGCAGTCTTACGATTTCTCCTTCAATTATGTAAATGTTGATGCAACTTCAGGTTTTACAGTGGATGTGGCTTGGGGTAGCAATCCTGCAAGTGTAGATATGGTAAACCCTTTAGGAACTATTAGTAACCCTACTAACAATACTTATGCTCAGGCAAAATATTCCTTTACACCATCTACTACGGATGTATATTATTTTGGTGTGAAAGTGAATAGCACATTTGCTCCTTGGTATTTATGTTTAGATGATTTTAAAGTGGAACTTTCACCAACTTGTAACGAACCAACAGATGTTACGGTGAGTAATATTACAACCAATAGTGCAGATATAGGATGGACAGCCCCAGTTAATGGTACACCACCTTTATCTTATAGTATTTATTATAGTACATCTAATACTGCACCTACTTTAACTACAGCACCTACCATAAGTGGTGTTACAACTAATCCTAAAACTATAACTGGTTTGGTTGCATCTTCAACTTATTATGTTTGGGTTCGTAGCATTTGTAGTGCAACAGATTCTAGTAGTTGGACTTTAGTAAAACAATTTGCTACTCAGTGCGAAGCTATTTCTATTTATCCTTACACCGAAGGCTTTAATTCAGTTGGTGCATTACCAGCTTGTTGGACAGTTTATGAAGGTTCAGTTGGTGCTACCCAACATTGGACTTCTGTTGCTGCTGATGCTACTCATGGATCTGCAACTGCTGCTGAAGGTGCTGCATTCATGAGTATGAATTATTACAATGCAACTACTACTTATAACCCTTATTATTTGCAATCAATTCCATTTGCATTGGGTGCTACTGCAAAACAAGCAAAATTTGCACTTTGGATGGGAGCAACAAGTGGAACAGACAATTTAAAATTTGAAGCATCAACCGATGGTGGTAGTACGTGGACAGTTTTAGCAACATATACTGCAAACTCTGCTAATTCATCAAGTACATCTCCTTGGGAGAATGCAACTGTTGATTTATCTGCTTATATGAACCAAACAGTTATATTTAGATTAAATGCAACATCAAATTGGGGTTCAGGTTTCTGTAATGTTGGTTTTGATAATTTTATTATACAAAATACTCCATCTTGTAACGAACCAACTGCTGTTACAAAAGCTAATGTTACTACTTCTGGTGCAGACATAAGCTGGACAGCTCCTGTTTCTGGTACACCACCTCTTTCTTATAGTATTTATTACAGCACAACAAATACAACACCAGCTTTAAATGCTGCTCCAAATGTAAGTGGCGTTACAGGGTTAATGACTACAGTTTCTGGTTTAACTCCTGCTACTACATATTATGTTTGGGTACGTAGTATTTGTAGTGCAACAGATTCTAGTAATTGGAGTAATGTTATTTCTTTAACTACTGCTTGTACTCCTGCAACATTGCCTTATACAGAAAACTTTAACAGTACATCTGGTACAAGTTTACCTTTATGTACATCTGCAGAAAATCCTGGAACTGGTAATACTTGGGTAACAACAAGTAGCCCAGGTTATGGCTTTAGTTCACGTGTATTAGTATATAATTATAATGGATCAAATGCTGCCAATACTTGGTTTTATACTAAAGGGTTAAGCTTAACTGCTGGAACAACTTATGACTTAACCTATAAATATGGAAACAACAGCACATCTTATACAGAAAAAATGGATGTTTATTATGGCAACTCTGCTGCTTTTGCTTCAATGACAGAGCTTTTAGCAGACCATACAACCATTAATACTGCAACTGCTAGTACAAATACAGTATCCTTTACACCAACAAGTACAGGTACTTATTATATTGGTTTCCATGCTTATTCAGCAAGTAATCAATATTATTTATATGTTGATGACATTTCGGTTGCTGAACAAGTATTGCCTGTAACTTACACATTATTTACTGGTAAAAAAGAAGGAAATACTAATATATTAAGTTGGCAAACTGCAACTGAAACGAATAATATTGGTTTTGAGTTGCAACGCAGTGCCGATGGTAAAAACTTCAGCAAATTAGATTTTGTAAACTCAAAATCTGTAGATGGTAATAGCAATGCAACATTAAATTATAGTTATAACGATATTAAACCATTAGGTGGCAATAATTACTATCGTTTAAAACAATTAGATAAAGATGGTAAAGTAAACTATTCAAATACCATTGTTCTTAATGCAGGAAAAGTGCAACAAATTAGTATTGCTAGCGTATATCCTAACCCAGTTAGAAATACAGTGAATGTACAAATTGTTTCACCTGCAATAGAAACTGTTAGTTTAATAGTTACTGATATTACAGGTAAAGTATTAATTCAAAAAAATACTGCATTAGCTGCAGGAGATAATACTAAACAAATTGATGTGAGTGCTTTATCACAAGGTACTTATTTAATAAAAGCAATTTGTGCAAATGGTTGCGAAACAACTGTTTTCAAATTTGCTAAGTATTAATTTAATTTCCTTTTATTATTGATATACGAGCTACGCATTGCGTAGCTCGTATTGTTTAATACTAATGAATATTCCTTACATTGCATCATGCAAACCATTACTCCTTTATTACAAATTAATAATTTATCAATTAATTTTTTAACGGCTAATAATACGTTGGTAAATGTTGTAAAAAGAATTAGTGCAACCATACAAAAAGGAGAAGTGGTGGCTATTGTGGGCGAAAGTGGCTCTGGCAAATCCGTTACTTCTTTAGCCATACTACAATTATTACCACAAAAAACAGTTCGTTATACTGGTGGCGAAATTTTATGGAACAATAATGGCAAAACCATCAACTTGTTGAAGCAAGACAAACAGGCTTTGCAACAAATTAGAGGTAAAAAAATAGCCATGATTTTTCAAGAACCAATGACTTCTTTAAACCCTGTGTTAACCTGTGGCTATCAGGTAAAAGAAGCAATTATGTTGCATGAAAATATTGCATTGAATGAAGCAAGAAAAAAAGTAATTGATTTATTTCGTAAAGTAAAATTAGATAATCCCCAAGATGTATTTAATAAATACCCTCATCAATTAAGTGGTGGACAAAAACAAAGAGTGATGATTGCTATGGCAATTTGTTGTAATCCTGATTTGCTTATTTGTGATGAACCAACTACTGCTTTAGATGTAACAGTTCAACAAAGCATATTACATTTAATAAAGGAACTTCAGCTTTCTAATAACATGAGTGTAATTTTTATAACACACGACTTAGGAGTAGTTGCAGAAATTGCTGATAAAATTATAGTGCTATATAAAGGAGAAATTGTAGAATCAAATACTACCGAGAATGTTTTAAAATACCCTACTAATGCTTATACAAAAGCCTTACTTGCCTGCAGGCCTGCTTTATATAATAAAAGGGAAAAACTACCAGTTGTTTCCGATTTTTTAAACGAATTAAACTCACAGGAAGTATTAAAAAATATTGAACAGATAAATACAATAAACAAACAAGAGCCTTTAGTGGAAGTAAAAAACTTACATGTAGTTTATGTAACTAATAAAAATTTATTAGGAAAAGCAACTGCAAAATATACAGCAGTTAAGGAGGTGAACTTTACAATTTATAAAGGAGAAACCTTGGGGCTAGTAGGAGAAAGTGGTTGTGGCAAAACAACATTAGGCAGAACAATTTTAAATTTAATTAAACCAACAAGTGGAGAAATTATTTATCATAATTTAAGTAATTATAAATCGGGCAAAGAAAGAAAAGTAGCATTTAGAAGAAAAATGCAATTGATTTTTCAAGACCCATATTCTTCCTTAAATCCTGCAATTGCAATAGGAGATGCCATTGCAGAGCCAATCATAATACATAAACTTATGCCTAATGCAAAAAAGGCAAAAGAGCAAGCAATTATGTTATTACAAAAAGTTGGATTAAAAGAGATGGATTATAATAAATACCCACATGAGTTTAGTGGAGGGCAAAGGCAAAGAATTGTAATTGCAAGGGCTTTAGCCATGCAGCCAGAATTTATTGTTTGCGATGAAAGTGTAAGTGCTTTAGATGTTAGTGTTCAGGCTCAGGTTTTAAATTTACTTAACGAGTTAAAAGTTGAATTTAATTTTACAGTTTTATTTATATCGCATGATTTAGCAGTTGTAAAATATATTAGTGATAGAATAATGGTGATGAAAAGTGGCGAAATAGTAGAGATGAATGATGCTGAGATGATTTTTAATCAACCACAAAGCAGTTATACAAAACAATTAATTGAGGCAATACCAACCATTCAATAAAATATGTTTGGTGAATAATGAATAGAAAGTACAAGTGTGCGACGCAACAAATGCCCAATTCTTTAACTTAGCTAAGTAAAAACTTATTTGTTTTTTAAAGAAAATTGAAAATTAACTTGCTTAAGATACATTTGCAAATAAATCGTCTATAAACAAACTTTCACTATTAAAAAATGCCTTATGAATATTAATAGAAATATTTTAACGCTAGATGAATTTACTATTCAACAATTAAGAGATTTTCCTGCAGCAACTGGCGAACTTAGTTCGTTATTAAGAGATTTAGGATTGGCGTCTAAACGTGTAAATGTAGAAGTTAATAAAGCAGGATTAGTAGATATTTTAGGAGATTTTGGCACAACAAATGTACAAGGAGAGGAAGTTAAAAAATTAGATGTATATGCCAATAATCAGTTTATGGGTGCATTAAAACATGGCATAAGCTGTGCTGGTATTGGTAGTGAAGAATTAGATGATATTGTGATTTTTGATGACCCTGTAAGCAACAATAGCAAATATGTTTGTTTATTTGACCCATTAGATGGAAGTAGTAATATTGATGTAAACGTTTCTATTGGTACTATTTTTAGTGTGTATAGAAGAGTGAGTGAATTAGGCAAACCCTGTACTAAAGAAGATTTTTTACAACCAGGTAATAAACAAGTTGCTGCTGGTTATGTTATTTATGGTAGTAGCACTATGTTTGTGTATGCTACTAAACGTGGCGTAAATGGCTTTACATTAGACCCTCAAATTGGTGAATTTTGCTTAAGCCACCCCGATATTAAGTGCCCTGCAAAAGGTAAAATTTATTCAGTAAATCATGGAAACTTTTTTCAATACGAGCAAGGTGTAAAAGAATATATTACTGCTTGTCAGAAAAAAACAAAAGCCGATGGTGGGCCATACACACAACGTTATATAGGTAGCATGGTATCTGATGTGCATAGAAATTTAATTAAAGGCGGAATTTTTACCTATCCTGGAACAACAGATAAACCAAAAGGTAAATTACGTTTGTTATATGAATGTAATCCGTTTGCATTTATTATTGAAAAAGCAGGTGGCAAAGCAACCAATGGTAAACAAAGAATTTTAGATATACAACCAACCGAATTACACCAACGTACTCCTTTTTTTATTGGAAGTAGTAGTATGATGGATGAGTTAGAAACCTACTTGGCTGCCAATAAATAATTAAAAAATACCAACAGTTAGAATGTGTTTTGTACAATAGAATACATTCTATTTTTTATGTATGCCTACTGTAAAAAACTATCTATCCTTAATTAAGTTTTCTCATACCATTTTTGCATTACCATTTGCAATGATAGGTTTTGTGTTGGGCATAAAAACGGTGGATGAATTTAATAAATCACTTTTAATAGGTAAATTACAACTTAATAATTTTTGGTCTTTTTTTGCCATAAAACTGCTTTTGGTATTGGTTTGTATGGTGAGTGCAAGGTCGGCAGCAATGGCATTTAATAGATATTTAGATAGAAATTTTGATTCTAAAAACCCACGAACAGCCATTAGAGAAATACCAAGTGGTATTATAGCACCAAACAGTGCATTGCGGTTTGTAATTGTTAATTGCCTAATTTTTATTACTGCTACTTTTTTTATTAATGATATTTGTTTATACTTATCACCAATAGCCTTACTGGTAATTTTATTTTACAGTTATACAAAAAGATTTACAGCATTATGCCATCTAGTATTAGGCATTGGTTTATCCTTAGCACCTATAGGAGCTTATTTAGCTATAACTGGTGCATTTAGTTTTATTCCTTTACTATTTTCATTTGCTGTTATTTTTTGGGTAAGTGGTTTTGATATTATTTATGCTTTACAAGATGATGAGTTTGATAAAGCCTATAAACTTCACTCTATACCAGCAGCATTAGGTAAAAAGAAAGCTTTAAAAGTATCCGAATTATTACACTTTTTTTGTACTATATGTGTAATTTGGGCAGGTTGGTTAGGTAGTTTTAGTTGGTTGTATTGGTTAGGTGTATGTATTTTTATTGCAATGTTAGTGTACCAACATTCTATTGTTAAACCCAACGACTTAAGTAAAGTAAACATTGCATTTATGACTGCCAATGGCATTGCAAGTGTTGTTTTTGCTGTATTTGTTATTGCCGATTTATTGATTTTAGCTTAATACTTTTTACATTTTCTAAAAAAAATGTACTTTCGCCGTTAATCTTATAATAAATTGATATGAAAAAATTGTTTACTTTTTTACTTGTTACGTTAGTAGTATTTTCTTCCAATTCATTAAAAGCACAAGATTGGAAATTAGGGGTTAGTATTATGCCTGGTGTTGCATCAAACGGAGGATATGGATTTGTTTTGGGTTCTGATGCAAGGTTACAAACCAAGCTAATGCCTAAAATGCATTTTATTTTAACTACTGGGGTAACTCAATATTTTAAAAAAAGTCCACTATCTGGCTTTGGCTATATACCTTTAAAACCAGGTGTTAAATACTTTTGGGGCGATAATTTTTATACTGCTGGCGAAATTGGTTTAGGTTTTGGTTTAGTAAAAGGTAGCGGTAGATCTTTTATTTGGTCTCCATCTGTTGGGTTGGCATTTAAAAAGGTAGATGTTAGCTTGAAATATGAAGATACACCAGACTTTGGACGATATGGGAAACACTTTGCTATAAGAGTAGCAAGGGGTTTTGATTTAAAATAATTTTACAACTAATGGCTAGAATTATTTGTATTGATTATGGTGCCAAAAGATCTGGTATTGCTGTTACCGATCCATTACAAATAATTGCAACAGCATTAACAACTATAAATACAAGTAACCTACTTGCATTTTTGCAAAATTATTTTACCCAAGAAGAAGTTGAATTAATATTGGTTGGCGAACCTTTAGGTTTAAATGATGAAGCAACACATGCAACACCATTGGTTTATGCATTTGTAAAAAATTTAAAAAAACAATTCCCATTAATACCAGTTAAACTTTACGATGAAAGGTTTAGTTCTAAAATGGCTGTTCAAGCAATGATTGAAATGGGAATGAAAAAAAAAGAAAGAAAAATTAAAGGCAATATAGACCAAATAGCTGCTACTATAATGTTGCAAGAATATTTGGCTAACAAAACATAATATAGCTCTTTTTTAAAATAATTAAACGTTATAAATATAAAATAGTTTAACAAATGATTTTTCCCATAGTGGCTTATGGTGCAAGTGTATTAAGAAAAAAGGCTTTAGCAATAGATAGCCAATATCCACAATTAAATACTTTAATCAGCAATATGTGGGAGACCATGTATGCTAGTAATGGCGTTGGTTTAGCTGCCCCTCAAATAAATAAAGATATCAGGCTTTTTGTAATTGACAGTTCTCAAATTTTTGAAAATATGGAGGAGGCAGAGAAGAAGAATTACCCTGATTCTCCTGGTTTAAAAAAAGTATTTATAAATGCACAAATAAAAGATTTAGATGGAGAAGAGTGGTCGTTTAACGAAGGCTGTTTATCTATTCCTAAAATAAGAGAAGATATTTTAAGACCAGAAATGGTTGTGTTAGAATATATGGATGAAAATTTTGAAACACATATAGAAGCTTTTCATGGTATTACAGCTAGGGTTATTTTACATGAGTACGACCATATAGAAGGTAAATTATTTATAGATTATTTAAAGCCTTTAAAGAAAAAACTATTACAAGGCAAGTTAAACGATATCATGAAAGGCAAAGTAAAAGTAGATTACAAAATGACATTTATTAAATGAAATGGTTTGCTGTTTTAATAGGTTGTTGCTGTAATATTATCCTACATGCTCAGGATTCGGTGATTGTAATTGATAAAAAAAAATTCACTTTAACAGAAGTTGTAGTTAGAAATAATTTTGACTACAAAAAAATTCTGCAACAAATTAAAGAAGATACTACTTTTTATAAAGCCTTTAAAAATTTACGTATATTAGGTTACACTGCGTTCAACGATATTAAAATGTTGAATAAAAAAGATAAAATTATTGCTTCGTTGTTTAGTAAAACCATACAAACAAGAAATAATAATTGCAGAACTATGCAAGTGTTAGAAGAGAATGTAACAGGCAATTTTTACGATAAAAATGGCAACTTTAATTATACAACAGCTAATATGTATGCTTCGTTATTTTTTACAAATGGAACAGTTTGTAATGAAAACAATATAGTTGCAGGTAATACCTTTTCTACTGCAAACAAAAAAGGTATGGAGAAACATAAAGAACAACTTAAAATGTTATTTTTTAATCCAGGTAAAAAAATTCCAGGAATACCATTTATTGACAATAAAATTGATTTATACGATAATGCTGCACAAAAAATTTATAATTATACTTTAGATCTTCAAGAAAAAGGAGGGAAAATTTATTATGTATTTTCTATTATTCCTAAAGAAAAATTAGGGTTGTTTAAAGCAGATAATGTTGTTATTGATGAAATGGTTACTTGGTTCGATCAAAAAACCATGGAAGTGGTGTATAGGAGCTATTCTTTAAGTTATAATGCAGGGGTTTATGATTTTGATGTAAATATGGAAGTAGAAATGACCAACCATAATGGTTATATTGTACCCAAAACATTAAGATATAGAGGGAATTGGGATGTAATGTTTAAAAAAAGAGAAAAAGCATTATTTACTGCAACTTTATTCAACTTTAAAAGCGAAGGAGAATAGCACTTATTTTAATATTGATTCTCAGCTATTTCTATACCTTTTTGGATATGAATGTTGTAGCCCCTAAATTTGCAAACTATTATTATTTAATTGACACGGCAAAATCCGTGCAGCCTTAAAAAAAAATTTATGAAACAAGGTATCCATCCAGAAAGTTATCGTTTAGTAATTTTCAAAGACATGAGTAATGGGCATGCATTTTTAAGCAAATCAACTGCTGCAACTAAAGAAACACTTAAATGGGAAGATGGTAATGAGTATCCTTTAATTAAATTAGATATCTCTAATACATCTCATCCTTTTTACACTGGTAAAAATGTAATGGTTGACACTGCAGGACGTATTGATAAATTCAAAAAACGTTACGAAAAGAAAAAATAGTTTTCATTGTTTTTTTTATTTTAGAAAAATCCCGTTCCTAAAAACGGGATTTTTCTTTTTCATTATTTTTATCAAAATTTTAGAATAAATGAAATTAGATATTTTAGCATTTGGTGTACACCCCGATGATATTGAATTAGGCTGTGCAGGAACATTATTAGCTGCAATGGCAGAAGGTAAAAAAGTTGGTATTATAGATTTAACTCAAGGAGAATTAGGAACAAGAGGTACAGCAGAAACCAGAAAAGTGGAGGCTGAAAATGCAGCCAAAATTTTAAATGTACAAATAAGAGAAAACTTAAAAA
>JAIBAV010000126.1 GCA_019695015.1 Chitinophagaceae bacterium | reverse complement strand
CTTCGTTTTTAGCTTTCATGGCCTCTTTCATTTCGCCCATTATTTGTAACTCTAAGCTCATAATTAATTATAATTTATTTTCTTTTAATTGTTGGTCTCTAAATTTATCATAAAAACTTTTAGCAAAGTTTTTTAAGTCGTTTACCATTTCTTGGTTATTGGTGGCTCTGCCATAAGTATCTGCCATACCCATAAATGTTTGATAGTAAAAATCCGACATTTCATCCACCATCATATCTTTAGTCCAAAGGTCAATTCTTAAAGCAGTTTTTTCGGCTCCATCCCATAGAGCTAGTAGTACTGCTTTGGCAAACTGTTTATTCTCTGCACTACTATTGCTTGCTTTCCAACTTATTTGTTCAGGTATCTTATTTTCATCTAAAATAACATCTACCGTTATAGTTGATTTTTCCATAAAAGTGTATTTAAAAAATAATGGCAAATGTAAAACTATTATGGCATTGCATAATGTTCTATAATGGTTATTGTTTCATTAATACTTTTATCCCAATTAAATTCTTGTGCCTTTTTAATTCCATTTTCAATTAAATTATTCCTCAAACCTTCATCTTTATAAAGCATCATCATTTGCTCGGCAATATTCTTTTCGTTATTGGTATCAAAAAATAAAGCTACATTGTTAAACAGCTCAGCTAAACAGCCTGTATTGCTACAAGCAATAGGTACCCCAGCTTGCATTGCCTGTAAAGCATTAAATGCAATGCTAGTGTGCTCATAGGTATAAATAAAAGCGTAGGCTGCCGATGTTATTTTTTGTAGTAACTCTTCTGAGGCATTTTCTATTAACAAAACATCCTCTTTAAACTTATAGGTTTTTAATTTTTCTTTTAAAATGGTTGTGTTACTAAAAGCATCTGCAATTAAAACTAACTTCATACTGCTCTGTAATCTTTTTTTAAATAAAGTAAAAGCTTTAAGTAACTGAACTAAATAATGCTGGGTATTAAAACTACCAAAGTATAAAAAATATTCTTCGTCGCCGGTAAGTGTTTGTTGTATCTTTTCTTTTTCAACATAAGTAATAGGATTATATGTTGAAGAAATAACCGGGGAAATAAATTCTACTTTATTATTAATTCTATAATTTTCAAAAATTGCTTTTTGGGTAAATAAACTAAAAGTAATTGTAGCAGAAGCTTTTTGTATCCATTTTTTTTGATATAAGGAATACATTATCCTTGCTGTGTTACTTAAGTTATTTGTTTGGTACAGAAAAGATAAATGAGCAATAGTAATAATTTGAGGGGTTTTTAAACCTACAATACACCTACTATCTAAATGCCAAACAATAGAGGGTTTTACTTTTTTTATGAAAGTAGCCAACTTTATATTGTACCAATAGGAAAGGGCAATACTGTTTGTAGATTTTAAAGAAATTATTTTTACAATACAATTTTCTGCTTCAGTTATTTCAAAATTGTTTTCATCTTCGGTAATAATATAAAACTGATAATGTTTATACCTGCTTACTAATTTATTAATCATTACCTGCATATAATTTCTGTATATACAGGTATTATTAAACGGAAGCATTTTTGTATTGATAACAATACGCATAAGGGCAAATGTAAAGTTTGTTAGTGTAGAATGTAATTTAAATTACTAATTTGCTAAAGCAGGAATTTCTTTTAAGCTTTAATTGTAAACTGAAGCCTACATGCTTATTTTTACAACTTACTTATGGCTTATTTTAATTTAACCGACACTCTAAATTTTTTATCAAAACTTACATTTCGCAGAGCATGGAATGCCTATAAGGTATGGTTAAGTTTTCAAATAAGTAAATATTCAGGAAAGCCAATTCAATGGGGCTACCCAATTTCAATTTCATTTGAGCCTACAACAAGTTGTAATTTAAGATGCCCTGAATGTCCAAGTGGTTTAAGAGAATTTACAAGACCAACAGGAATGCTTCAAAATAGTTTTTTTAAAAAAACCATTGATGAAATTCATAAAGAGCTGTTGTATTTAATTTTTTATTTTCAAGGCGAACCCTATTTAAACCCTAATTTTTTAGAGATGGTTAAATATGCCCACGATAAAGGAATTTATACAGCCACAAGTACAAATGCTCATTATTTAACCGAAGAAAAAGCTAAAAAAACAGTAGAAAGCGGGTTAGATAGGTTAATAATTTCTATTGATGGCACTACACAAGATGTTTATCAACAATACAGAAGGGGCGGAAAATTAGAAAAAGTATTACAAGGTGCACAAAATATTGTAAAATGGAAAAAAGAGTTGAATAGTAAAACTCCGTTTATCTTTTTTCAATTTTTAGTGGTTAAACCCAACGAACACCAAATAGAAGAAGTTAAAAAATTAGGAAAAGAAATTGGTGTTGATCAGGTTAGGTTTAAAACAGCACAAGTGTATGATTATGAAAACGATCCCAATAATTTAATACCAACTATTGAAAAATACAGTAGGTATAAAAAAGATAAAACAGGCAGTTTAAAAGTAAAAAGTGGTATGCACAATTACTGCTGGCGGCTTTGGCATGCAAATGTAATTACATGGGATGGTTTAGTGGTGCCCTGCTGTTTTGATAAAGATGCTATGCACCGGTTGGGCAATTTACAAACGCAAAATTTTAAAGATATTTGGCATAACAACAATTATAAACATTTTAGAGCTGAGTTGATGAAAAGCAGAAAAAATATAGATATATGTGCCAATTGCAGTGAAGGGTTAAAGGTTTGGGAAGACTAATTAATTTACTTTAACAATGTAATAACCCACTTTAAAATAAAATAATTTTTTATTAAAATAGTTTAGCTAATTTTGTACCCTTATTTATCATTTTTTTTACTTAAAAAACTAATTATGAAAAAAAGTTTACTCTTAGGCTTATTGTTTTTAATAAGCACAATAGGTTGGTCTCAAACTATTTCAGTTGCACAAGCTGACAAAGCAGGAAGTTCTAGTAATGTTATATCTGGTGCAGGAGCTTATCATGCATTAGAAGCTATTTATTTAGATGCTGAAATTGGTGCTTCAAATTTTATTGGTGTGGGCAATGAAATACAAAAAATTAGATTTGCAGCCAATACAAATAGTACAGGTACTTTTCCTGGCTCTATTGCTGGCTATAGTATTTATATGAAAAATGTGGCTGCAGGTACTAAAACATTTACAGCAGGTTCATATTCATTATCTGGCTATACTTTGGTTTATACTGGTGCTTTAAGTGCAACTTCTGCTGGGGCACCATATTCATTTACTTTTGATGCTGAAGTAACACTAACAACACCTTTTGCACGTACTGCTGGCAATAACTTACAAGTTTTAATATTAAGAAATAGTGGAATTGCCGCAACCGGGTATGCTTGGGATTGTTCTAATGGCAACTCTGTAGATGGGGGTACTGCAAATACTTCTAGAAGATATAATGGTGCAACACAAGCGGTTGAAAACAGTACATCTTTATCTGTTTCTGCATTTAGACCAGCTATACAATTAATTCGTCCTGTTTCTAACGATGCTACTGTTACTGTAGATGGTGCTACTCTTCCAACTGCTTCTTGCTTTAGCACACCACAAACTGTTATTGCATATTTAAAAAATTCAGGTACATCTACAATTGCTATTGGTGGAGCTTCTGTAAAAATAGATGTTACTGGTGCTAATACATACACAACTACTGTAAACAACACTGGTGCTTTAGCTGCAAATGCCTCAGAAATGATAATTTTTTCTGGTATTAACTTAAACAATGCTGGTGTTAACAATTTTAAAATTTATAGTACAATGGCAGGCGATGGAAATGCAACTAATGATACTGCTGCATTTACAATTACCACAACCGCCACATACAATACATACCCAGTTAACACTAGTGCAGAAACAAACAATTTGGTTTTTCAATATTTAAAAACACTAAATGTTAGTAATCACTGGACATTAAACTCTGCAATAACTGCTAGTGCAACAGGAGCTTTTAAAAATACCGATTTAACCGACTCTATCTTCCCTAAAACTGGTACTAGATTTTATGTTCAAGATAACTACTCTGGTGCAAATAGTACAGGGCACAGTAGTGTTTTATATGCAGGCTGCTTCAACTTCTCTTCTCCTGCAAACATCTCCTTCTGGATGACTCAAGATAATAGCCTTAATACATCTTTAGATAGTATTTATGTTGTTGTATCTACAGACAAAGCTGCTACATGGACAAGATTACAAGGTTTTGGTAGGCTTAGTGCTAGTGCATTATTACCAACATGGGTTCAACAAACTGTAAGCTTAAATTCTTATGCTGGCCAAACTATACATATTGGTTTAGAAGGTGTAAGCAAATGGGGTAATGTTATAGGTGTAGATGATATTTCTGTTACTGCTAATGCACCTGTACCTGTAACATTTGGCGAATTTGTTGGTGTAAGAGAAAATAACAGTAATCAATTAAAATGGAATACTTATACGGAAACTAATAACCAAGGATTTGAATTACAACGTAGTGTTAATGGTACAGAGTTTACAACTATTGCTTTCGTTCCAACTAAAGCAATTAATGGTAATAGTAATTCTGAATTAAATTATACTTTCCAAGATAAAGCTAGCAGTGCTACTACTTACTATCAATTAAAACAATTAGATAAAGATGGCAAATATGCTTATTCTAAAGTAGTTTCTATTAAAGGCGAAAAACCAACCAGATTTGAATTAGCTAATTTGTATCCTAACCCAGCTAAAGAAACTATAAAAGTTACTGTTGCTGCACCTAAAGCTGCTGTAGTAACTTTAACTGTTACAGATATGACTGGTAAAGTGGTTATGAAACAAAATAATCAATTAACTATGGGTGATAATAATATAGCTTTAAATGTTGCTGCTTTAAATGCAGGAAATTATATTGTTAGATTATCTTGTGCTGATGGTTGTGAATACTCTATTCAAAGATTTGTAAAACAATAAAAGTTTTATAAAGAATATATTAAAGATGCTGCTTGAAAACAAGCAGCAAGATAGAAAGA
>JAIBAV010000064.1 GCA_019695015.1 Chitinophagaceae bacterium | reverse complement strand
GGGCTTTTTTATAGAGTAACATGAAATAAAATGAGCCGAGGTAGAAACCTCAGCTCTTATTTAATCCGTACCCTATGAAAACAAGTTTATATGAGTTTAGCTATTACAACAAGCTAAAAATTAATTTATAATTTTAATGTATTTTGCTAAAAATTCAGTGAAGCGTTTGTGGAATTACAATACAATATGTAAGATTGTACATTGGCAACATTGGATTTTAATTTAAACAAAATTGGTTTTTATAATTACTTATATTGGTAGAAAAAAGTAATTACTACATAAAAACGCATTAGTATAAATTTTAGTATATAATTCTAATTTTTATTTTTTAAAAAATATTTTTTGTTTAAACTTTTAAGAAAAATTCTAAGAATTAAATTCTAATAAAAAATAGGAGTAACAGTATAGCCCTTCTTTCTTAACAAGTAAATAACACCTTTTTTGCCAGCTAAATGACCTGCTCCAACAGCAAAAAAAGTAGGTAATTTTGAAATTTCATTTTCAATTTTAGGAATCCAATTTTGATTTCTTTTATGTAATAGTACTTTTTCATGTTTACCTAAATCTGCATCGCTTTTTACAGCTTTTTGCATTGCTCTAATATTTTTAGAATTATACAAGGTAACGATTTTTTGTATTTGTGTTTTTCCTTCTTCTATTTCTAATAAAGATTTTAAAAACATTTTAGCTTGTATTTTATAAGATACATCATCAAAAACTGCTAACTGGTCTTCAATAGTTTCCAATCCCTTTGTTTCATAGTCATTGTTTTTTGCAAGCTTAGCTAATTCCTTTTCAAAAGCAATTATATTACAACCCATCATTTTGGGGTAAAGCATAGAAGTAAGCATAAAAGGTTTATAGGTTTCAACCATTTTCAAATTCATACCAACAACTTTTTTAAATAGTACTGTAGCGGTATCATATTCTTCTTGTGTTAAAAAATCTTTTAGTCTTTTTCCATCTTTCATTTTAATATGCTTCATCATTGTAGTTGTCATTTGCGGATCGTCTATATCTATTTCTAAGAATAATTGTTTACACATTCCCATTAAAGATTTGATGGTATCTGGCATTTCAAAATCATTAGAACATAACATGTGAAAAGTACCAAATAAGTAGGAGGGTTGGTTAATACTATTACCCTCAATTTTCCATAATAATGTTTTCTCTTTTGGAATTTGAGCTGTTGCTTCTGCAAAAAGCATCAATGTTAAAATTGATAGTAAAGTGGTTTTCATTGCTGTGTTTTAAGTTAGATATAAGTTATAGAGTATTCTACAAATAAACTATTTAGAAATAAAAGAAATAGTGTTTTCTAATAATTTGCCTGAACCCCTGTGTAGTTATATGGTGTAATTTTTTTTAGTTCTTTTTTTAGCTCCAAATTTATTTTTAGAGAGTCTATAAATAAGTGAATTGACTGTTGGTTAATACTACTTTTACCTCTGGTTAATTCTTTTAAAGCTTCATAAGGGTTAGGGTAATTTTCCTTCCTTAATATTGTTTGAATAGCTTCTGCAACTACTGCCCAATTATTGTCTAAATCGGCATTAATTTTATTTTCATTCAATAGCAACTTACCTAAACCTTTTTCAATGGATTTTATTGCAAGTAGGGTATGAGCAATTGGCACACCCAAGTTTCTAAGTACTGTACTATCCGTTAAATCTCTTTGTAATCTGCTAATAGGTAATTTGGCTGACAGGTGTTCTAACAAAGCATTAGCAACTCCTAAATTTCCCTCTGCATTTTCAAAATCTATCGGATTTACTTTGTGTGGCATTGCACTAGAGCCTACTTCTCCTTTCTTTGTTTTTTGTTTAAAATAATCAAGGCTAATATAAGTCCATATATCTCTACACAAATCAATAAGAATAGTATTTATTCTTTTTATACAATCTAAATGTGCAGCTAAGTTATCATAATGTTCTATTTGCGTTGTAAACTGCATTCGTTGTAGCCCAAGAATTTTATCTACAAATTCATTTCCAAATGCAATCCATTTTTTGTTTGGAAAAGCAACAACATGTGCATTAAAATTTCCTGTTGCTCCACCAAATTTTGCACTAAAAGGTATATAAGAAAATTGCATTATTTGTCCTTCTATTCTTTCAGCAAAAACCATTATTTCTTTACCTAAAATGGTAGGAGAAGCAGGTTGGCCATGTGTACGTGCAAGCATGGTAACTGATTTCCATTTTCTGGCCATTCTTACTAATAAATTATGTGTATTTGCAATCATTGGTAAATACTCATTTTCTGCACAATGTTTCCAGCTTAGTGGTATAGCAGTATTGTTAATATCCTGACTGGTTAAACCAAAGTGAACCCACTCTTTTAAATTACCTAAATTTTCTTTATCCAGTTCTTCTTTAATAAAATATTCAACAGCTTTTACATCATGGTTGGTAATTGCTTCTATATTTTTAATCTTGTTAGCATCTTCAATACTAAAGTTTTCTTTAACTTTTAATAAGCGTTGTTTGTTGGTTGAATTAATCTTAAAAACACCCTTTTCTGCTAAAAACAAAAAATAATCTATTTCAATTGCTACTCTATATTTAATTAAAGCAAACTCCGAAAAATAGTCATCTAAAAATGCAAGTTGTTTTCTGTATCTGCCATCAATAGGAGATATAGCAGTAAGGTTATTTAATTCCATGTTGATTTTTATATAAGTTGAAGTATAGGGATATATATAGAAAAAACATTTTCTTTGTATGCAAATTTAATAGGATTGAATAAGATAAAAATAGGAGCAGTAAGTTATTTAAACACAAAGCCTTTATTATATGGAATTAAACATTCTGCAATAATTAATAATATTGAACTAATAGAAGACCATCCTGCAAATATTGCTGAGTTGTTATTAGCTAATAAAATTGATATAGGGTTGGTGCCAACAGCTATTATACCACAAATTAGCAATGCTACAATTGTTGCTGATTACTGCATTGGAGCAAATGCTACTGTAGCAAGTGTTTGTTTGTTTTCTGAAACTACTATTGATAATATTGAAGCAGTAATCTTAGATTACCAAAGCAGAACATCTGTAGCATTATGTAAAATTTTACTTAAAGAGTATTGGAAGAGAGAGGTGAAATTTATTGAAGGGAGAGAAGGCTATAGAAATGAAATAAAAGGAACTACTGCTGCAATAGTTATTGGTGATAGAGCCTTTGAACAAGCAAAGCAATCTGCCTATAAGTATGATTTAGCAGAGGCCTGGATAAATTTTACTAAACTGCCATTTGTATTTGCTGCATGGGTGGCAAATACAAATATTGAACAAGAGTTTATGAATGCTTTTAACAAAGCCAATGCTTACGGTATAGAAAATATAGATAAAGTAGTTGAAGACATTAATTATCCTTTTTACAACTTACAATATTACTATACTAACAATATCAGCTATTTTTTAGATGAAGAAAAGAAAAAAGGGTTAGAACTATTTCTGCAATTTTTAAAACAATAATGGTTTAATATTTTACCTATGGTTGTTTTAATGCATTCCAGAAAAAACAATAAGTGATTTTTTGAAAATATAAAAGCCATCTGCAAGTGCAAATGGCTTTTATTAGTAGCCCGTAGGGGAATCGAACCCCTCTTTCCTCCGTGAAAGGGAGATGTCCTAGCCGATAGACGAACGGGCCATATTTTTTGTCAATCGGGCTGCAAATATAGAAGCACAAAAATTAGTAGCCAAAATTTTTTAAAATATTTTAATATTAATTTATTGCCAAAATCATAATTTATTGTTAGTACAGTAAAATGTAACTAATTACTATGTATTTTTATATTTAATTTACAATTCAAACAATAAACTTAAAAAAATAAAAATGAGAACAAATCAACTTTCATTACTTGTAATTGGTGGTATTATATTGTTATTAGGTGGCTGGAGCTGTTCAAAATATAATGGATTGGTAAAAACAGATGTAGAAGTGCAAAAAGTTTGGGGTAACGTAGAAACGAACTACCAAAGAAGAACCGACTTATATAGTAGTGTAATTAAAACTATTGAAGGGTCTGCTAATTTCGAAAAAAGCACACTAAAAGATGTAATCAATGCACGTGCTGCTGCTACACAAGTTAAGGTAGATATTAACGATCCTGAGTCATTAGCAAAATACCAGGCAGCACAAGGGCAATTACAAAGTGCATTTGGCAGACTAATGGCTGTAGCAGAGGCTTATCCTGATTTAAAAACTACCAAATCGTTTCAAGATTTTCAGGCTCAAATAGAAGGCACAGAAAATAGAATTAATGTAGCAAGACAAGATTATAACAAAGCTGTTCAAAACTATAATCTAAAAGTAAGAACTTTCCCTAATAATATTTTTGCAGGTTTCTTTGGCTTTAAATCTAAAGAGTTTTATAAAGCAGATCCTGGCACAGAAAAAGCACCTGAGGTAAATTTCAATATCAAGTAATTTTTGTTATGTTACCCTTCTTTAAAAAGAAACCAACTAATTATTTTTCTGAACCTGAAAAGCAACTTATAGTAAATGCTATAAAACAAGCAGAAACAAACACTAGTGGCGAGATAAGGGTTTTTATTGAAAACAAATGCAGTTATGTAGATGCTATTGATAGAGCAAAAGAATTGTTTGAGAAATTAAAAATGTTTGAAACAGAACAACGCAATGGCGTTTTGTTATATGTTGCCCTAAAAGATAGACAGTTAGCAATTTTTGGAGATAAGGGAATTTATGAAAAAACAGGAGTTGAGTTTTGGAATAATGAAGTAAATGAACTTTTACTTTTTTTTAATAAATTAAACTATGCCGAAGGTATAGCTAATGTAGTTATTCAAATTGGCAATGCACTAAAACTACATTTTCCTTTTAATAAATCTTCTGATGTGAATGAACTGAAAGACGAAATTGTTTTTGGAAAGTAATTTTTTATACAAAAAATAAATGGCTACTGTAAACTATTCATGAAATATTTTTTCTCCATACTATTCTCCTTACTTGTTAATATATCTTTTGCACAAAAAAGCATTCCTAAACCTAATCCACCAAAATTAGTAAATGATTATGCAGGGATATTAGATAAACACGATGCCGATTTATTAGAAAAAAAATTAGTTGCACTAGATGATAGTACCAGCAATCAAATTGTTGTTTTAACTGTAAAATCGCTAAACGGAGAAATTTTAGAAGATGTAGCAGTAAACACATTTAGAGAATGGGGTATTGGCAATAAAAAAACAAATAATGGGGTTTTAATACTCATTGCTTTAGAAGATAAAAAAGTTAGAATTGAAGTAGGCTATGGTTTAGAAGGTGCAATACCAGATGTTATTGCTAACGACATATTAAAAACATATCTTGCTCCTGCATTTAAGCAAGGCAATTATTTAGATGGTATAAATAAAGCTGTAGATAATATTACCAAAGCAGCTGCTGGCGAATACAAAGTAAAACGCAAAAAAAGTAACGAAACAAGTGGAAAAAGCCTTATTATTTTTATAATAATTTTATTTGTTGTATTAATGATTGTAGGCAATAGTGGAAGAGGAGGAGGAGGAGGAAATATAATGAATAGAGGAGGAAGTAATGATATTGCTACAAATTTATTTTTGTTAAGCCTTTTAAATTCACGTTCTGGAAGAGGAAACAGTGGAGGAGGTTGGGGAGGAGGAGATTGGGGTGGTGGAGGTTTTGGTGGTTTTGGAGGTGGTAGTTCTGGAGGAGGTGGAGCTAGCGGTGGTTGGTAAAAAATTAAACACAAGATTTATTTTTTTAAGCAAGCTATTCTAAAATTTAGCTTGCTTTCTTATTTTTGCACTCCTTTAATAAAACATTTTTTAGAAATATTGTATGGGAAGAATTTTTGAGGTAAGAAAAGCAACCATGTTTGCCCGTTGGGACAGAATGGCAAAACAATTTACTCGAATTGGTAAAGAAATAGCAATAGCAGTTAAAGCTGGTGGAACAGATCCGCACACTAATCCTGCATTGCGTAGGTGTATGCAAAATGCTAAAAGTGTTAATATGCCTAAAGACAGAGTAGAAGCTGCAATTAAAAGAGCTATGGGAAAGGAAATGGAGAACTACGAAGAAATTTTATACGAAGGATATGCACCACATGGTGTAGCTATTTTAGTAGAAACCGCTACCGATAATCATGTAAGAACTGTAGCTAATGTAAAAAGTCATTTCAACAAAGGTGGTGGTAGCTTGGGTAATAGCGGTAGTGTAAGTTTTCAGTTTAAAAAAATGGGTGTTTTTAAATTAAAAGCAGATGGCTTAAATGTGGATGATCTGGAACTTGAACTTATTGATTACGGATTAGAGGAAATTGGAGACAGCACCGATGATGATGGAAATACTATTTTAGTAATGCGTTGCGAGTTCACAGATTTTGGTAACCTACAAAAAATTTTAGAAGAAAAAAATATTACACCAATTACAGCCGAACTAGAATGGATTCCTTCTTCCACTGTTCCTGTAAATGATGCCCAAGCAGAAGATATTAGTAAACTTATAGAAAGATTAGAACAGGATGACGATGTAAATAAAGTGTTCCATAATATGGGCTAAACTACAATCAATCATTTAATATATTGATATATACCTACCTAAATAATTTTGATATAAACTTAGAGTTGAAAGTAATTTTTTTGTAAATTATTAATTAAAGTAACTTACTGTAAATAGTTGATAATTAGCCATATATGTAGTTAGAAAGTACCCCAATCGGACATTAATTCTTAAATTATGTTAATAGTATCTTTTTAAAAGCAATATGTTGGCATTGTCTTACGTTATACCATAGCAATCATTCTATTTAGAAGCCGGAAAGCTATGAAAAAAATTATACTAATGCTTGGTTTTAAGCAGCAAAAGCCTACTGTTCCAAACAACTACTTGATAGCCGAATTTCTTTTGGTTATTTTATTTATCCTTATTTCTCTACTATTTCCCTTTATTTCAAGTGCTCAAAAAGGAAAAGATGGTGCAGAGAGCTATACTACTGCCGGTACTCGTATTTTAAACAGGTATTCTGCATTAGCTGTTTCAGCGGGTTCAGGTTCTACAAATATTGAAGTGGCATCTGTTTCAGATTTAAGTGGTGCTTTCAGTTTTGTTAATTCAGTAAACCCATACGCTTCTAACGATTTGGCTACAGGAGATTTAGTTTTTATCATTCAAATGCAAGGAGCCGACATTGATGTTACTAACACATCTTCTTATGGTGATATAACAGCTTATAATGGGGTAGGTGATTATGAATTTAAAACAGTTTTAAGTGTTTCAGGCAATAGAATTTATTTCTGCGACCCTTTAGTAAATTCTTACTATGTTGGTGAAAGAAAAAGAGCACAGGTAATTCGTGTTCCAAGATTAACAACATTAAACAATTCAGGTGCAGCTAGTAGAATAATAACAGGAAGTGCATGGAATGGTACAACAGGTGGGGTATGTGTAATTGAAACATCGGGTAACTTAACTTTTTCTTCTAATGCTACAATTACTGCAAATGGTATTGGTTTTAGAAAGGGTGTTGACCCTAATAGAACAAGTTCTATAACTTCTGGGCTTGGTACAAATAATACAACTTATAGAAATACTTTAACAACAAATGATGCTGGTAAAGGTGAAGGAATTGCCGGAAATTCATCTGATTACGATACCTATTTGTCTGGTGCACAAGGTCGTGGTGCAGCAGCAAATGGAGGAGGTGGTGGAAATGGTCATAATTGTGGCGGTGGTGGTGGCTCTAATGCTGGCTCATTATCTGGTTGGAATGGCACAGGTACCAAACCTGCCGGATATAATGCTGCTTGGAATTTAGAAGGAGCAGGCTTTGCAACTAATGTTTCGCCAGGTGGTGGTCGTGGAGGTTATTCTTATGGTGAATATAATAGAAATGCTACAACAGAAGGGCCAGGAAATACTAATTGGGGAGGAGATAGACGTAGAAATTATGGTGGATTTGGAGGAAGACCATTAGACTATAATTCTAACACCAAAGTCTTTATGGGTGGTGGTGGTGGTGCAGGTGATGGAAATGATAACGAAGGTGGTGATGGTGGTAATGGTGGAGGAATTGTTTTTTTAGTGGTTGGCGGAACCATTTCTTCTACTTCTGGTACTGGATACATAACTGCCAACGGTAATGCAGGTAGTAATACTGTCGGAGGACATATGGATGCACCAGGTGGTGGTGGTGGTGGTGGTGCTGTAGTGTTATTGGTTTCTTCTACAATTACTGGTATTAATATACAAACTAATGGAGGAGCAGGTGGTAATCAATTGCTTACAGTTGCAGAAAGTGAAGGGCCAGGTGGTGGTGGTGGTGGTGGTTATATTTATACTACTAATACTAGTGTTACCAGAACTGCCAATGGGGGCAATGGTGGTACTTCAACTTCCTCTTCTGTTACTGAGTTTCCACCAAATGGTGGTACAAATGGTACTGCAGGTACTGTGTTAAATACTGCAACCTATGATAATTTAAATAGTAGTTGTAATAACGAGTATAATAATGGTGGCTCAAGTTGTGGAGAAGGGTTTGTAAAAGTGCAAACCAATTTAGTTAAAAATGGAAATTTTTCTTTGCCTATTACTAGCCCTGCTCCTGGAAATACATTTTTAGGTGTAAATAATACAACAGCTGGTACAACTTATAATTTTAGCGGTGGAAATTTTATTGCACAAGCAGATTATGCTGGAGGTTCTGCAGATCATAGATTTGATAGAAGAAGTGGTAATTATACAGGTAGTGGAGATTTGAATCAAGACCCTTTCCCTGGTGACCCTGCAAACAATGTTCCTGCAACGAATTATTGGCTACATCATAATGGTAATGATTTAGGTGGAGAAAGAGTTGTATGGGAACAAGTAATAACAGGTTTAACTATAGGCAAAACTTACACCTTTTATTTTTATGCAACTAATGTAAACAATGCAGGAACTGGTAGTTCTCCGGAAGTAAGCGTAAGAATGGATGGAACACCTGGAAGACCAGATGGTACTTTATATATTGGCCCAACAGAGTTATTGGAATCTGAAACGAACAATAGTCAACCATTAAAAGGGTGGAAAAGATTTTCCTTAACTGGTGTTGCAACAGCTACAAGCCACAGAGTAACTATTACTGATTCTGAAACTGGTTCATCTAGAGATGAATTAGGAATTACTGCAATAGGAATTACTGCTTGTGAAACAATATGTGAAGCTCCACAAGCTTATTCTGTAGGAGGAGCAAATACTATAATTAATTCTTATTATCCAGCAACTGCCAATGCACCTGCAGGTTCTACAAGAATACAAGTAGGAGATAAGAGAACAGAAGGTGCAGGAGATAATATTCAAGCAGGTGATTTATTATTGGTAATTCAAATGCAAGGATCAGAAATAAACTCAACTAATACTAATAATTATGGTGCAAACAATGGCACCTATAGAGGTTATACATCTTCTGTTGCAGGAACTTATGAATATGTTTATGCAGCAAGCCCTGTAGTTGCTGGTGTAGTTTATTTAGCTACGCCATTAAAAAAGTCTTACATAAATGCTAATGCTACTGGTACTGCAGGACAATATCGTTTTCAAGTAGTTAGAGTACCACAATATACATCTTTAAATATCCCAAGTGGTGCATCTATTACTAATGCTGAATGGAATGGAGCATCAGGAGGAATAATAGCTGCAAATGTATCAGGAACAATGACATTAAATAGTGGTGTTGCAATAGATGCTTCTGCATTAGGATTTAGAGGAGGGGGAGGTAGAATGTTAACGGGAGGAACTGGAGCTAATACAGATACGCGTACACTTTCATCAAATACTACCAATGGTTCAAAAGGAGAGGGTATTGCAGGAACTCCAAAATATACTCGTTCTATAGCAGATGTATTGGTTGATAATGGTGCAGAAGGTTATCCAAATGGTAGCTATGCACAAGGTGCACCAGGCAATGCAGGTGGTGGTGCTACAGATGGCAGAGTTTCTGCTAATGATCAAAATACTGGAGGAGGAGGAGGAGGAAATGGAGGTATTGGAGGACGTGGTGGCAGAGCTTGGTCTAACCCTGCACAATATGGTGGTTATGGTGGTGGAAAATTTAATGAGGCAGCATCCAACAGATTAGTTTTAGGTGGAGGCGGAGGAGCAGGAACAACTAATAATGGCACTGCAGAGGGTATGGGTTATAGTGTAAATTATCAAAATGGTTTTTATAGTAGTGGAGGTTCTGGCGGAGGAATGATCTTTCTTAGAGTTGGTGCAGTAAGTGGTTCTGGGGCAATTAATGCAAATGGTGCTGATGGTTTAGCTGTAGAAAATGATGGAGGAGGAGGAGGAGGGGCAGGAGGTTCTGTGTATTTATTTGCTACCAATACCGCTGGCTTGAACAATATTACAGTTAATGCTAAAGGTGGAGCTGGAGGTAATGCTTGGATTTATACGGCAGATAATGGCATACCAAATGATGGAGACCCAGAACATGGACCTGGTGGAGGAGGAAGTGGTGGAATAATTTACTCTAATGGAGCCTTAAACGCTGCAAGCTCAGTTGTTGGTGGTAACCCTGGAGTAACTACAACTTCTAATTTACCTTATGGAGCTTCTAAAGGTGATGATGGAATTAAACTTACTTCTGCAGTAGATGCAATGATTAATGTTGTAAAAGTATTTTGTGATATTGATGATGATGACGATGGCATTGCTGATGTAATTGAAAACGCAAATGGTCTTGTAGATGCATTCTTAGATGCAGATGGCGACGGAATTCCAAATACCTATGATCCAATGCCTGGTACAGGAGTTGCCGAATGGGGCGACACTAACTCAGATGGTATAAGCGATAAATACGATAATGATAATGACGGTATTATTAATGAATTAGATTTAGATAGCGATAATGATGGAGTAACAGATGTAATAGAAAGCTATGGTGTGGATACTAATGGAGATGGAATTATAGATAATTATACAGATGGCAATGGAGATGGGCTAAGCGATAATGCTGCTAATACTAATGCAATAAATGGTTTGGGTGGAATTGATACTGATGGTGATGGAATACCTAATTACCTTGATTTAGATAGCGATAATGATGGTATTCCAGATATTGTTGAAGTAGGAGCTTTGGATAATAACAATAATGGCAAGGTAGATACTTTTATTGATACGAATTTTAATGGAATAAATGATAGTTTAGAAGGAGTGTCTAATGCTTTGGTGTTATCTGGCTCAGATACCAATAATAATGGTGTTGCCGATAGTTGGCCAAATAAAAATGCAGATAGAACTGGAAGACCTAATTTGTATGATTTAGATAGTGATGGCGATGGAATAACAGATGCAGAAGAATCTGGTTTAATAGGAAGAACAGGTACTAATGGTACTGTTGCTAGCAGTGCAGGTATAATTACAGGAACTTATAGTAATGGATGGGCAAATACAGTGCAAGGTTTAGCTTCACTAAATTTACCCAATACCGATGCTCGTGGCTCTGCAAATTATTTAGATATTGATAGCGATGACGATGGAATAACTGACAATGTAGAGGCTCAATCTACAAGTAGTTATGTTGTACCTACAGATACTGATTCTGATAACGATGGTATTGCAGATGTTTACGAGGTACCTGCTCAAATTGGAACTTATGGAGGTAATGGGCTAACACCTTATAATAAAGATGGAGATGGTAACCCAGATTATAAAGATACGGATACTGATAATGATGGTGCTTTAGATTATATAGAAGGTACAGGATCATCATTATATGGTGTTGCATACAACACTTTAAATTTTACAGATACCGATGGTGATGGGTTAGTGGATCAATGGGATATTGCAAATATCAGTTCATTAACAGCAGGTAATCTTTACAGAAATGTAACACATAGCGATATGGGTCCAGGTGGTAATCTGGATGGTCCAGCTCCTTCTGGTTCATCTGCAAGATTACCGAAACATACATGGGGTCCATCTACAGATAGAGATTGGCGTAGCAACATTATTCTTCCCTTAAATATCATTTCATTTAAGGTAAACTATAATGCTCCTAATGCTGTTATTAATTGGGAAGTTCAGAACGAGCTACAAACTGAAAATTATGATGTTGAATTTAGCATAAATGGTACAGAGTTTACCAAAATATTTACAGTGCAGGCAAAAAACATAGGCAATGCTAATTACACCCAATGGCATAATTTAGATAATTACACTCAAAATGTTTTTTATTATAGAATTAAACAAACGGATAAAGATGGAAAAATATATTATACTAACATTGCTTCTATAAAAGTGAATAGAGATAGCAAAATTACAGTTGCTCCTAATCCATTTAGAAACCATTTTAGTGTAAATTATAATAGTGTAAGCAACGAGAAAGTTACAATCAGTTTAATAAGTAATGATGGTAAAATTATTTCAACAAAACAAGTAGATGTTGTTAAAGGCATTAATCAAATTATGTTTGATAACTTACAATATTTACAACATGGTTTATATTTCCTGAGAGTTCAAACTTTAAAAAATATTACTACACTTAAACTTCTAAAAGAATAGTTGTAAGTACATAAAATTTCAATTTAGCCTCATTTTAAATTTTTAATGAGGCTATTTTATTTACTTTCGCCAAAATTTTTTTAAAAGAGTTAACAAATGCAGAATATTTTCAACCTTACAGATACCAACGAGTTAATAAAACGAATAAATAATTTAACACCAAATACACAGCCACAATGGGGTAAAATGAATGTGGTACAAATGTTAGCACATTGCAATGTTACTTATGAAATGATTTTTGAAAATAATTTCCCTAAACCAACCGGAATTAAAAAATTAATTTTAAAATACATAATAAAAAATATTGTAGTGGGAGAAAAGCCTTATAAAAAAGGAATTCCAACAGCACCGCAATTTATAATAACAGATAGTAGAGAATTTGAGGTTGAAAAAAATAGATTGATACATTACATTAATAAAGTACAACAATTAGGCGAAAATTTTTTTGACGGAAAAGAATCACACTCCTTTGGTAAATTAACTAAGCAACAATGGAATAACATGCTGGGCAAACACTTAAACCACCATTTAGCACAGTTTGGTGTATAAAAGGTTTAATTTTTATTTTGCAAACTTTAAAATAAGAGATAATGAGTTTAGAAAAAAACCTACAAACCAGAAGTAACAATGAATGTGAGTTATGTACAGCTAAAAAAAGTTTATCTATCTATAATTTACCGCCAGATGCTGAACAATTAGTTGAAAAAAGCATTTTAATTTGCCCTACATGCTTAAGTCAAGTAGAGAAAAAAGCACCTCTTGATAAAGAACACTGGCAATGTTTATTAACAAGCATGTGGAGCGAAGTAGATGCAGTTAAAGTGGTATCGTGGAGAATGTTAAACAGATTGAGAGAAGAGACTTGGGCTTCTGATGCATTAGAGATGTTGTATTTTGAAGACGATATTTTAAATTGGGCTAAAGCAACTGGAGACCATGAAAACTCCTCTGACATTGAGTTTCATACAGATTGCAATGGTGCTATTTTGCAAAACGGTGATACTGTAGTTTTAATAAAATCATTAGATGTAAAAGGCTCCACAGTAAATGCAAGGTTAGGAACTGTTGTAAAAAATATTAGGCTTGTAGCAGATAATACCAGCCAAATTGAAGGTAAAATAGAAGGACAAACAATTGTGATATTAACCAAGTATTTACGCAAAGGCTAAACTTTGTATTCCTTAAACTTTATCGTACCCAGTTTATTTTTTCATGAATGGTAGTAATCCTTTTTCCTTCTTTTTTTTCGTTGGTATAACCCAAATAAATAGTACCTAAAACAACATCGTCTGTATTTAAATTTAAGAAGCTTTTAAAAACTGGTTGGTGTATCATGCCCCCAGTGCCCCAATAGGTAGCAATATTTAAAGCTTCTGCAGCTAGTATAAAATTTTGTATAGCTGCACTAGTGGCTGCAACCTCTTCTACAATTGGTATTTTAATATTGCTACCACTTTTGGCATAGGCAATAATAATGTGAGAGGCAAGGTTGCCCATTTGTTCAAGTTTTTGAAAAGTTGCTAGCAAAAATTTGTCTTTATCCGTGTGTAATTTATATAATGCTGCATGTGCTTTACAAAACTTTGTTTTAGTTTCTGGCGTATAAACAATAAACCTCCAAGGTTCTGTATTAGCATGTGTAGGAGCCCAGTTGGCAAGTTCCAGTAATTTTAAAATGGTTTTTTCTTCAATTAATTTGCCATTCATTAATTGAGGTTTAGTGGTTCTTCTGTTAGCAATAATTTCACTTAAAATTTCCAATTTGTTGCTCATTATTCAATTGTATTTAATTAAATTGTTTACACCTCAAAAATACATGCATTGGTTGTTAAAATTTAATCAATAAGCAACTATAATAGAAATATTGTACACCAATAATTTGCTTGCATTAGCATAACTTTACAAACATTTGTTATGATAGAAATTAAAAATATTACCAAATCATTTTCAGGCAGAACCATTATTAGCAATATCAATGCAACTTTTGAAACCGGAAAATGCAATTTAATTATTGGGGCTAGTGGTAGTGGTAAAAGTGTACTACTAAAAGTAATGGTTAATCTTTTTACACCAGATAATGGAGAGGCATTATACGATGGTATAAGCATTACTGCATTAGAGCAAGAAAGAAGGAAAGAACTAAGACAGCAAATAGGAATGCTGTTTCAAGGCAGTGCTTTATTTGATAGTATGACGGTTGAACAAAATGTTTTATTTCCTCTAGATATGTTTACTAAACTATCTCAAGCCGATAAAAAGAAACGGGTAAATGAAGTTTTAGAAAGAGTTAATTTAGTGGATGCAAATAAAAAATATCCTTCTGAGATTAGCGGAGGAATGAAAAAAAGAGTAGGTATTGCTAGAGCAATTGTGTTAAACCCTAAATATCTTTTTTGCGATGAACCTAATAGTGGTTTAGACCCTCAAACATCTTTATTAATTGATAAATTAATAAAAGAAATTACTACCGAATATAATATGACTACCATTGTTGTTACACATGATATGAATAGTGTGATGGAAATTGGAGATTACATTATGTACTTACACAAAGGTAGTAAGCAATGGGAGGGAAGCAATAAAGATATTATTTACAGCAATGATGAATTATTGAATAAATTTATTTTTGCTTCGGAGTTTTTACAAGATGCTAAACAAATGCGTATGCTTGAAGAAAATAATAAATAATTATTACAATTATTCTTGGCAATAATTTTCTAAACATTTTTTATTAAAATGAAAAAAATATTTTTGTACTTGGTTCTAGTTAGTGCTCTACTTGCCTTAATTATTGGCTATTTTGCTTTTACTTCTACTACAAAGTTTACTAGTAAATCGACAACATTTATAATTGATAATATTAACAAACAACAAATAAGTAATTTACTTGTTGAGAAAAATATTATTAGCAATAAAACTGTGTTTTTATGGATTGGAAATGCTGTAGGAATTTGGGAAAAGATTAAGCCAGGAAAATACGAGGTGAAAAAAGGCGAAAGTATTATTGGCATTATTAAAATGCTTAAAAATGGAAGATTGGCCGAAAGTAAATTAGTAATCAATAAACTTAGAGTAAAAGAAGATTTTGCAAAACTAGTAAGCAAAAATTTTTCTACCGATTCTGTAACTGTCATGCAGTTTTTAACCTCAACCGATTCTTTAAAAATGTATGCAGTGGATACCAATACAGTTTTTACCTTATTTATACCAGATACGTATGCGTTTTATTGGAATACGCCACTTAGAAAAATAATGAATAAACTTAATGAAGCTAAAAATAATTTCTGGAATAATAATAACCGATTAGAAAAATCTAAAGCAATTGGCTTATCGCCAGAAAACATTTATATATTAGCATCTATAGTAGAAGAAGAAACAAATTATAAAGAAGATAGAGCCAAAATTGCTAGCGTATATATAAACAGGCTACATAAAAATATGCCATTGCAAGCCTGTCCTACTATCAAATATGCTATGAAAGATTTTGCTTTAACTCGTATTTATGAAAAATATTTGGTAAACCCTTCTCCGTATAACACTTATAGGGTAAAAGGTTTACCTCCAGGCCCAATTTGTACTCCTTCTCCTAAGTGTATTGATTTAGTTTTAAATGCCCCTCAAACAGATTATTTATTTTTTGTAGCCAATGCAAATTTCGATGGTTATCATCACTTTTCTACTAACTATGCCGAGCATAATAAATATGCAATTGAATACCAAAAGGCGTTAGATTTATACACTGCAAAAAAGAAAGAAAAAAATTCTAAATAAGTTTTAAGCAATTGCAATAATATCTTCCATATTTATAGCAGTATGGCTTTCGTTATAAATACATATACCATTTTTTATAACAAGAATTTGAGGAGATTCATGTTTAATATTAAAATCATCTGCAATGGTGTTAGATAAAGCTCTGTCTTCAATAACCAATAATAAATGATATTTACCATTAGCAAAATTGGTAACATTACTAAACCTGTTAAATACCATTTTACTAATGGAGCAACGTGTACTATGCTTAAAAATAATTTGAGTTTGCTGAAAGGAGTTTTGCCTCAATGCTTCTAAAGCAGTGGTAGAATTTAACGAAAAAAATTGCATAAATACCTATAATATTATTGGCAAAAATTAGCCTCTAAAATATCTTGGGTTAGTTGTAGGACAACCTTTTCCTGCACCATAACGTGCAGCACCACAAGATGATAATAATATTGCAGTAAATGAAAGAAAAACAACGGCTACTAAAAACTTCTTCATAGAAGATATTTAAAAAATAAATTTTTTAATTTGTTTATTATTACGAAGATAGTATTTTCATTATAAATGTTGCATTTTAGTGAAAAAAATATCTCATTTTAGTCATTTTCAGCTATAAATAAATCCAAATTAATTACACGTTTAATTTATGAAAGTTCATTTTATTTCTATTGGTGGTAGTGTTATGCACCAATTAGCAATTGCTTTAAAACATAAAAATTATACCGTTACCGGTTCCGATGATGAAATTTTTGAACCTGCAAAAACGAATTTAAGAAACGAAGGATTATTACCCCTAAAAGAAGGTTGGCAACCCGAATTAATTACCAATAATTTAGATGCAATTATTTTAGGTATGCACGCCAAAGAAGATAACCCTGAACTGTTGAAGGCAAAAGAATTAGGCTTAAAAATGTATTCTTTTCCGGAGTATATTTTTCAGGAAAGCCTAAATAAAAAACGAATAGTTGTAGGTGGTAGCCATGGCAAAACAACCACCACAAGTATGCTGATGCATGTACTTAAAAATGTTGAAACCGAATTCGATTTTTTGGCTGGGGCAATACTTAAAGACTTTAAACAATCAGTAAAAATTACAAACGCACCTTTAATAGTTTGCGAAGGAGATGAGTATCCGGCAAGTGTTTTAGAAAAAAGACCTAAATTTCATTTTTTATTTCCTCATATAGCTATTTTAACTGGTATTGCATGGGATCATATTAATGTTTTTCCAACATTTGAAATATATAAAGAACAGTTCCTCATTTTTATTCATAAAATTGAAAAAGATGGCTTATTAATTTATAATGAAAATGATACTGTTTTAAAAGAACTGA
>JAIBAV010000172.1 GCA_019695015.1 Chitinophagaceae bacterium | reverse complement strand
ATAAATGTAATTTTAATTAATTACAATGTAACCTCATTAAATAATAACAAAAAGTATCAAAAATCCCTTGCATTTATGCAAGGGATTTTTATTGTTACAAACTCAAAACCAAATAAATTAACTTTATACTTCAATTATTTATAATGAAAGATTTTAATATAGAAATGAAGAACTTATTTAATATATAAGTTTGGCCAATAATTATTTTTTATTGAAGGGATGTTTAAACTATGGGAGTTTTTATAGGTCATAGTTGTTTAAAAAATTATCAGGGGTAAAATTTATTTTTTAGTTTTTATTAATTGAAGTTGACAGATTGGTTTTATAATTATCGAAAATTGAGTAAAAGCAGTTTAAGTACTATTTTTTTTGTATAATACTCAAATTGCTTAAATTGCATAACCTCAATTATAAAAACTAAATTTTCTGATTAATTAAAATTTTAGTTTACCAAAACTTTTATATGAAAAAGCTTTGCAGTTTAATGCTCACTAATGGAAAAATTCTATTACTATTTTTTGTTATTCTTTTTTCTTCTAAAAATTCATTTTCACAGGTTTATTATTTACAGGATTGGGATGTAGGTGATTTGAATTCATGGACAACTACTAATTCCGGATTTGCAAGAACAACCATTACCCCTTGTGTGGTTGCATCTGTAAGGGCAAACATAAATTCGAGTATTCAAAAAATGCTTATCTCTCCTTTATTAGGTACTAGTAATGGAGATCAGGTAACCTTGAATTTTAAATATAAAATAATAAATGTTTCAGGCGGCGGTGCTACAGCCAATAATTTTGGTAATTTAAAAATGGAATATGCAAGCAATATTGCAGGTCCGTGGACAACCATTCAAACTATAAGCAATGATCATATACCATCGGTAAACTGTATTTCAAAATCAGTACAATTTACACCACCATCTGGTAACTTGTATATTAGATTTAACCCAACGTGGGCAGTAGGTAACTATTATATGTATTTTGATGATGTAAGTGTATTACAAGGCAATTGCTTTCCCCCAACTAATTTAACTGTACTTACTACAACCAATAATGCAGCTATATTAAACTGGACAACTCCAATACCTGCACCAAGTGGAGGGTATAATTGGGAAGTTAGAACAAGTGGTGCACCAGGTAGTGGCCCAACTGGACTAGTAAGTAGTGGAAATGAACCAAGCACTACATCAACAGTTACAGGTTTAACAGGTCAAACAACTTATACCTATTATCTGCGTTCTTATTGTGGAGGAGCAAATACGAGCGGCTGGGTTTCCACTCCATTTACTACTTTATGTGATACTATTTCAACATATCCTTTTACTGAGGGATTTAATACTCCAGGTAATTTATCTTCTTGTTGGTCGGTTTACGAAGGAAACATAAATGCCACACAACATTGGGAGCCTGTAGCAAATGATGTAACTCATGGAGCTGCAAGCCCTGCAGAAGGGGCTGGTTTTATGCGTATGAATTACTTTAATGCCTTTGCATTTTATAATCCATATTATTTACAATCTAATTCATTTAATTTAGGTTCTCAAAAAAAGGTTGCAAAGTTTGCATTATGGATGGGAGCCAACAGTGGATTAAATAATTTAAGATTTGAGATAAGCAATGATGGTGGTGGAACATGGGTAACATTGGCTGGATATACTGCCGACCCTTCCAACAACAATGCATCTGCACCTTGGGATAATAAAGTTATCAGTTTAGCCTCTTATGTTAATCAAACAGTAATGTTTAGGTTGAGAGCCTCATCGGGCAATGGTTTAAATGGATATTGTAATATTGGTTTTGATAATTTTGTAATTGAAAATGCACCACCATGTGCAGAGCCTACTTCTTTATCTGCAAATACTATAACAACTTCGTCTGCTAAAATTAATTTTAGTGCAACGCCTGGTTCATTTATTTTAGAATATGGACTTTCTGGTTTTTCGCCAGGTAGTGATAATACTGCAGGGGTAGGAGGTTCAATTATCCTAGGTTCCTCTTCACCAATTACGATAACAGGTTTAACAAGCAATACATTGTATGATGTTTATATAAGAAGAGATTGTGGTAGTGGCATATATAGTATAAACAGCATTAAAACTAGTTTTACAACACTGTGTACAGTTGTTAGTACCTATCCTTTTTACGAAGGTTTTAATTCTGCAACACTACCAACTTGTTGGCAAGCCTCTGAGGGAAATGCAGGAGCAAATCAACACTGGCAACCTGTAACTACAGATGTTACACATGGTGCAGCTAGTTCTTCGGAAGGATCCCATTTCCTGCGTATGAATTATTATTTGGCTCAGCCTTTTTATAATCCTTATTATTTAAAATCAAAATCATTTAATTTAGGTTCTGTACCTCGTAGAGCAAAATTTGCACTTTGGATGGGTTCTAGCAGTGGTAACAATAATTTAATTTTTGAAATAAGCAATAATGGTGGTGTAACATGGACAACATTAGCTACCTATTCTGCAAATCCTGCTAATAATGGCCCTAATACACCATGGGAAAATAAATCTGTAAACTTGTCTTCCTATCTTAACCAAACAGTAATATTTAGGCTAAATGCAACTTCTAACTATGGGGAAAATTATTGTAATATTGGTTTCGATAATTTTATTATTGAAGACCTTCCATCCTGTGTAGAACCTACATCGTTATCTATTAGTTCCATTACTACAACATCTGCATCCGTTGCTTTTGCTAGTAGTGGTAGTTCTTTTATAGTGGAATATGGAGTTGCAGGCTTTACACCTGGTTCAAATAATAATCCTGGAGTAGGTGGAACAATTGTTACTGGTACATCTTCTCCAATAGCAATATCTTCATTAACACCAAGTATTACTTACGATGTTTATGTAAGGCAAGATTGTGGAGGCGTTTTTAGTGGCAATAGTATCAAGGCAAGCTTTACAACATTATGTAATCCTGTAACTACTTTTCCATATAATGAAGGTTTTGAGAGTGGTAGTATGCCGGTTTGTTGGAGTAAGCAATATGTTCAAAATACTGTTGACTGGACATTTGTAGCTACAAATAATAATAACAGTATTACACCAAGAACAGGAACTAAAATGGCAAATTTTTTCTCTAATAGTAAGAACATGGTTACTAAGCTAATTACTCCAAAATTAAACTTAACTTCTTTAACGATGCCAACATTAAGGTTCTTTTATGCTAATGTAGCATGGGCTGGTGATGTTGACCAGTTAAGAATTTATTATAAAACCAGCGATGTTGGAAGTTGGGTTTTAATACCTGGTGCTGTTTATACTACACAACATACCAGTTGGACAGAAGTAAAACTTGTGCTACCAGCACCTTCTGCTAATTATTACATTGCATTTGAAGGAAATGCACAGTGGGGGCGTGGTGTTGAGGTAGATGATGTTTCAATAGGAGAATATGCTAGTTCAAATACCGATTATTTTAGAACTAAATCTTCTGGCAATTGGAATGAAGCAAATATTTGGCAAACTTCTGTTGATAATGTAGAATGGTTTGATGCAACATTAGCTCCAGATTATTATGCTTCTGGTGTATATATTACAAACAATAAAACAGTAACTATTACAGCACCAGTAATTATAGATAAAACATTTGTAGCAGCCAATGGAAAACTAATCGTAAATAATGCCCTATCCATTATTAATAATGGGTTAACCTTACAGTCAAGTGCCGAGGGAACTGCAAGCATTGGAGAATCATCGGGTGTAATTACAGGCAATTTGGTAGTTGAAAGATTTATACCTGCAAAAGCCACAAGAAAATGGAGTTTTTTATCAAGCCCTGTAACTCAGTCTCTATCTAACAGTTGGCAACAGCAAATACATATAACAGGAGCAGGTACTGGTGGAACCATTTGTCCTTCACTTACTCAACACAGTAATGGGTATGATGCTACACTCACCAACTCTCCAAGTATTTATACATATAATGCTGCAGCAGCACCTGGTGCAAGGTGGACTACTTTAAATGGCACAACCTCCAATAGTTTAGGTGCAGGTAAAGGTTTTAGAGTAAATGTTCGTGGCCCTAGAAGCATTGGTTGTAATTTATTGAATGGAGTAATTAATTCAACAAGTGCTGTTACATTAAGATCTATAGGGTCGGTTAATAATGCATCTAAAAACAGTGGAGGCTTTAATTTAATATATCCAAATAATGGGGTAAATAATTATTTCTTCTTTGGAAACCCTTACCCAAGTGCTATTTCATTTAGTGCTTTACAAGCTTTAAATGCATTTTCAATATCTTCTAGCTATGCAGTCTATGTTCCATCCAATGCATCAGGTGTTTACTCTTACTGGAGCGATGATGATGGATTTTTTACAGGAGGCTCTGGCTATGACGATAATAAAGGAAATATTATTGCCAGCGGTCAGGCTGTTTTTCTACAATCAACTGTACCAGGTAGTGTTACTTTAGAAATTGATGAAACCATTAAAGATTCAGAATCTACAGCAGGATATTTTAAAGCTAATAACACAAAAGACAGAGTAAGAATAAGCTTAAACAAAGACAGCCAGATAGATGAAGTGGTAATACGTTATGCCAACGATGCTACAATAAGCAATACAAGTATTGGTAAAAAAGATATACCAAGTATGAACTATGGTACTTACATCACCAGCTTAAAAGGCAGCACCCACACAGCCGTACAAACCAGAAGTTTAAGCACCTTAAGCAATGATGAAGTATGGTTGAATGTAGGAGCAACCCAAAGTGGCAACTATAGTTTACGCTTTAGCCAATACGAAGATTTTGCAGGAGCTGATATTTATTTGATAGATCATTTAGCCAAAGTAACACAAGATATAAAAGCAAATCCGGAATATGTATTTAGTGTAGATGTAAACAATGCAGCAACTAAAGGCTCAGAAAGATTTAGTGTAGTATTTACCAAGAGAAGTACAGAGCCAACAATTGCTTACAACAACATTAAAATGTATCCTAATCCTGCCAATACGCAAGTAACCTTATTGTTACCACAAAGTACCGATAATATGAGTTACCAAATTAAAGTAACCGATATGTCTGGTAAGGTAGTAATGCAATACAAGGCCAATGCAGGTACAAGCCAAATGAATATAGGCAGGTTAACAGCAGGCACATATTTAGTAGAAGTAACAGACAGCAAAGGCAATAGAAGCACAGAGAAATTAGTAAAACAATAAATTAGTAGGCTGTTTCAAAAAAAATATTTTTTTTGAAACAGCCTGTTTTATAAACCTATGAATTTACTTTTTACTTTTTTATCCTCTCAAATTGAGTTAATTGGTTATATTGGTTCATTCCTAACATCTATAACTTTTCTTCCTCAGGTTTTTCAAGCATGGAAAACCAAAAGCGTAGGAGATTTAAGTATTTGGATGATTTCTATTGTAATCATCAGTACTATAGTGTGGCTTGTTTATGGATTTGGAATTAAAGGTGGAGGTCCGGTTATTGTTGCAAATTTTATAGTATTAGCCTTGTCTTTAGTATTGCTATATTTTAAGCTAAGTTTTAAAAAGAATAAAAATTAGTTTAGTTTATTTAGCATTTCAATTACACCTTCTTTTTTTAAAATTACATAGCCAATTCTATCTTCGCTAATTCCATTTCTTAATTGATAATTAAATACTAATTGTTCCTTTTCAAGGGTTGTTTCTAAAAATTTAAACTGAATGTTTGAATGCTTCTTTAAATCTTCGGCAATTTCGTACAAATGTGTAGATAGGATAAATAATGTTTTGCTAGATTTTAATAAACCTTCTACAACAATACTACTACATTTCATTGCATCTTGTACGTTAGTACCTTTAAAAAGTTCATCAATTAAAACTAGCCATTTTTTGTTGCCAGAAATTTTCTCCACTGTTTGTTTAATTCTTTGTACTTCATTATAAAAATAACTTTCGCCATTAATAATATTATCGCTTATTTGAATATTGCTTAGCATACCATCCAACAAACTAATGGTCATTTTTTTGGCAGGCACTCCTAACCCAAGTTGTGCCAAATAAACAGCAATGCCAACCGATTTTATAAAAGTGCTTTTACCTGCCATGTTTGCACCTGTAAGGAATAAAAAATTTTCTGAATTGTTTAAACAAATAGTATAGCTTACTGGCTTTGGTAATAAAATATGAAACAAACCTTCAGCTTCAATAAATGGTTGATCAGATTCAATAAATTTTGGAAAAGTTAATTGAAATTTTTCGCAGGCTTTTGCTAAACTTAAATAGGCATCTAATTGTTCAAACACAACAATGAGTTGCTGCATATTATGTTTGAATTCATGTTTTAAAAAGTATGCATATTTTAATATGCTAGTATTTTTAATCTTCTTTACATCATCTATCAAAATAATTTCTTGTACAATAGTTTTGTTTAAAATTAAACTTAATTTTTCCTTGTAAAAAAGTAGCTTTTTGCTTTTTGCATCTGATAGAAACAATAAAACTTGATTTATTCCTTTTAAAAAATAAATACAATGTGTTACGGAATATTTGGTTAAAGAGAAGTCTGCATTATTGGTTAGTTTATAAAAAAAACTATTTATTGTACTAGGGTTTGTTGGGTAATGGTTAAATGCAGTTTCATAAAATTTTTCCACAACCATTAAAGTGCCATTGGTTATTTTAATGTTCCATTTTGGTATTAATGTATTTAGATATTGAATGGTTGTTTGCGTATCTTCAATTTCTTCAATGGTAGATAAGGGATGGCTTAAAATATTGTATAGAAAAGGTTTTCCTCTGTTAGTGGTAGTAAAGTTTAAGTAATGCAAAACAGATAAACTTTCATCGGCATTAAAAATAGATAAATCTTGCAGGGTTACTTTATCTGTTTGCATTTTCAATGTATAAAATATGAGCTAATTATTTTCTATCAAACAATATTCTACTTCCTTTAAACTCTTCCTTAAAAACACCATTACTATACACTACATTACCATTAACAAAAGTATGTGTAATTGTTGCAGGAAAAGTAAAACCTTCTAATGGGCTCCATGTACATTTGTATAAAATATTTTCTTTGTTTATGGTATAAGGTTGGTAGCAATTTACTAAAACCAAATCGGCAAAATAACCTTCTTTAATATAGCCTCTGTTTTTTATAGTAAAACAATCTGCTACTGAGTGGCACATTTTTTCAACTACTTTTTCTAAAGTAATTTTACCTTGTTGTACATAATGTAACATCAACATTAAAGAATGTTGTACTAAAGGTAAGCCAGCATGGGCTTTTAAGTATGTTCCATTTTTTTCTTCAATAGTATGTGGGGCATGGTCGGTAGCAATAATATCTAGTTTATCATTTAATAAGGCTTGCCATAGTGCTTCTTTGTTGTATGCAGCTTTAATGGCTGGGTTGCATTTTATTTTATTACCTAAAATTGCATAATCATTAGCAGTAAAGTGTAAATGATGTACACATACTTCGGCAGTAATTCTTTTTTCTTTTAATGGTACAATATTTCCAAAAAGCTGAAGTTCTTTTTGGGTACTGATGTGTAAAATATGTAACCTGGTATTGTGTTTGTGTGCAAGTTGTATTGCTTTAAATGAACATTCAAAACAAGCTTCTTCATTTCTAATAACTGCATGGTCTGCTGCTTCTAAGTTGGTTTTTGTTGCTATTAATTTTTCCAGATTGTTTTTAATAATTGATTCTTCTTCGCAATGTGTAGCAATAAGCAGCTCTGCATTTGCAAAAATTTTATCTAATAAAATTGGGTTATCTACTAATAAATTTCCAGTACTACTACCCATAAAAATTTTTATACCACATACCTCATTCTTTTTCTCATTTGTTTTCATTACTTCTTCATAATTATCATTTCCTGTACCCATAAAAAATGAATAATTAGCTAAAGATGTTTGTTTTGCAATTGCATATTTTTCTTCTAGCAAAGCTTGTGTAAAAGTAGGAGGCGAGGTGTTAGGCATTTCCATAAAACTGGTTACGCCACCTGCAACTGCTGCTTTAGATTCGGAATAAATAGTTGCTTTATGTGTAAGACCTGGCTCTCTAAAATGTACCTGATCATCAATAATACCAGGTAATAAATGTTGGTTACTTCCATCCACTTCAATGGGGTTATTTTTGGTGTTAATAACTCCTCCAACTTTTTCTATAATTCCATTTTTTATCAACACATCACCACTAACAATCTTGCCTTCGTTTACTATATGTGTATCTTTAATTAAATAATGATTCATAGCATTTATTTTTGACAACAATTTTTCAATATTTATGATGCAAAGTATAAAAACTATTGTTATAATTCTGTTTGTTTTATTTTGTTATAGTGTTTCGGCACAAACAAGCTATTCTCTATTGGGGCATAAAGAATATAATATATTAGATAGGTTAGAGATAAAGTCTAAATTGCCTGCTTTTGGAGCTTCCTTTATTAAGCCATATAATATAAGGTTATTGGTAAAAGAAGTAGAAACAATAGATAGTTTACAAAGGAACAATAACAGAATTGTGGCCAGTTTATCTACTGTTGATAAATACAATATTACTCGTTTTTTAATGCAGCATAAGGAATACACTTCTTTAACCTCTTCCTTCAATAATAAAAAATCTGCTTTCAATTTAATAGAAATTAATAAGCCCAAGTTTTTTATGACTATTAATCCTGCTTTACAAGTAAGCTATGGTGCCGAAACAAAAGATAAACAAAGTTTATATAGTATGCGGGTTGGATTGAATGCAACTGGATTGGTTGCTAAAAAAATAGCTTTTAATATTTATGCAACAGGCAATAGAGAGAGAACCCCTTTATATGTAAGAGCCTATACCAGCAAGTTTAAAGCTGTACCAGGCTTTAGTAATTTTAATTTTACCGATAGTAATGCAGTGCAATATTTTGATGTAAGAGCATCGGCACAATGGACATTAGCTAAGTTTATGGATATGCAAGTTGGGTACGATAGAAATTTTATAGGCAATGGAATTAGAAGTTTATTTTTAAGTGATTTTAGTGGTAACTCTTTATTCTTTAAATCAAACATTAGGTTATGGAAGTTGAATTTTGAAAGTTTGTATATGCAACTCACCCCTCAGTTTGGTATTACAACCAAAGCTAATTTTAAAAAATATTTACGTATTAACACTTTAAGCATAGATGCAACCAATTGGTTAAATATTGGCATTTTTGATGCAGTAGTTTTTGGTAGAAAAAATCAGTTTGAATTAAATTATTTGCTTCCGTTTACTTTTTTAAGAGCAATGGAACAACAAAGTGGTAGCCCAGATAATGCTTTAATGGGCTTAAATGTAAAAGCCAATTTAAAAAATAAAATTCAGCTTTATGGGCAGGTGCTGCTAGATGAGTTTTTATTAGGAGAAATTAAAGCCAACAGAGGTTGGTGGGCAAATAAATTTGGGTATCAATTGGGTGTAAAATATTTAGATGTACTTAACATTAAAAACTTAGACATGCAAGTGGAAATAAATAGAGCAAGACCATTTACTTATACACACTTCGATTCAGTTTCTAACTATAGCAACAATAATATGCCTTTAGCACATCCATTAGGTGCAGGCTTTCAAGAGTATATTGTAGCAACCAAATACCAACCTTTAAAAAAACTTTTTTTAGACGCTAAGTTTATTTATTACTATCAAGGGCAAGATACGGCTGGTATAAATTTTGGTAATAATATTTTAAGAGATTACAAAGACAGGCCAACCAATTATGGCTGGAAGATTGGGTCTGGTAATAAAGCAACTTGCATTTATTTTAATACCAACATAGCTTATGAGGTAAAAGAAAATTTATTTTTTGATGCTGGTATTGTTTTTAGAAATTATAAACTTGCCTCTGGCACAACTAATAATACAGTAATATTTAATGTAGGGTTTAGGTGGAATATTACTAAACAGCAATTTGAATTTTAATAAAAATATTTACAAATAATTTAATAATGAAAGTAGTGAAAAAATTATTTTTTACCTTGTCTTTTATCATGCCTGCTTTGCTTTTGGCCCAAAGCAGTTACTTAACATTAGGCGGAAAAGAAGAATGGTTATTGAATAGAATGGAAATAAAAACGAATGCCAATGGTTTATCATTTTCATCATTAAAACCATTTAACAGAAAATATATTACTAACACTGCTGATTATTGGGATAGTTTATACACAGCAGGAAATAAAAATGCCACTGTTTTAACTTCAACAGATAAATATAATTTGCAACGCTTTTTAATGGCTAATAGTGAATGGAGTAAACCCAAAGAAATTTTTAAAAGCGAAAAGCCAATTTGGAAATACTTTTTCCATAATCGTTCTAATATGATTGAATTGCAAAACAGCGATTTTGTTTTAATTGCTAATCCAATATTGCAATATGAACAAGGAAGTAAGGGAGGAAATTCTAAAAGCACCTTTATTAATAAAAGAGGTATTAATGTTCGTGGATTAATTGGTACTAAAATTGGGTTTCACTTTTATTTTACCGAAAATCAGGAGAGATTAGGAGATTATGTTGCAGCCTGGAAAAATAAATTTATTGCCTATCCTGGAGCAGGTTATATAAAAAATTTTAAAACCGGTGGGTACGATTACTTTGATATTAGAGGTGGGTTAAGCTGGAAAGTTGCCAAGTTTATGGATATGCAATTGGCTTATGATAGAAACTTTATAGGTAATGGTTACAGGAGTTTGTTTTTAAGTGATTTTAGTACCAACTATATGTACTTTAAAGTATATACTCATTTCGGAAAATTTCAATTCCAAAATATTTTTGCCGAATTGGTTTCTTATAAAAAATCTGGTAGCGACAGAATTTATCCTCGTAAATACTTTAGAGCAAGTTATTTAAATTTTAAAGCTACAAAGTGGTTAAACTTAGGTTTGTTTGAAGGATTAATGTTGGCAGATAATAGTGCAGTTAGCTTGCCATTATTTAATCCAATTATGTTTACCAATGTATCTGGAAACAAAAATGATAAATCGTATATTGGCTTTGATGTAAAAGCAAATATTGCCAAAAGGTTTCAGTTATATGGCCAATTAATGATAGATAAATTAAAAACAGATGAGTTAAAAAATGACTGGTGGGGAAATAGATTTGCCTATCAGGCAGGTTTAAAATATACAGATGCTTTTGGAATAAAAAATTTAGATGTACAAGTAGAAACTAATGTTGCTCGTCCGTTTACTTATGCAGCTAACGATTCTGTTACAAGTTACAATCATTATAATCAACCATTGGCACATCCATTAGGTGCCAATTTTAAAGAGTATATCGGAATTATACGTTATCAGCCTATTAAAAAATTGTATGTAGAAGCAAAAGCTATTTATTACAAACAAGGTTTAGATAGTAGTATATTGAATATTAATCAAAATTACGGCAGCAATATTTTTAATTTTATGAATACAAGGCCATTTGAAAATGGCTGGAAAATTGGTACAGGAAATTTGGCTAACTGTACTTTAATTTCTTTAGTTGCCAGTTACGAAATAAAAGAAAACTTATTTATAGATATTGCTTATTTAACCAGAAATTTTAAACTTAAAACTGCTGGCATAACCAATACAAATATTTTATCGGCAGGTATAAGGTGGAATATTGGTAGAAGGGAAATGTTGTTTTAAAGTCAATTCAAAAAAATAAAGCAGTATTAAACCAAATAATACTGCTTTGGTTTATAAATTACTATTTATTTTTTACTGTAAATCCACAGCTTAAAATTCCTACTTCATCAACTTTTACATTACTGATAGATGAACGAGTAGCTCTTTGATCATTGCTGTCTTTAAATAAATCGTCTATTACACTTTCAACAGATTTCATTGCTGCGTTGGCACTACGTGTACGAGTTCTATTTACAACATTTCTTAAATCCATTGGTATTTTGCTTACAATAATTTTAAAAATTTCTTTTCCATTAGGTGTAGTTTCATCAACTTCAATGTCGCCTATTGGAATGGTTTGTCCTGGTTGTATTACAAAATCTTGTGGCTCACTAGTTTCATCTGGTAATAAAACTTTCATTTCATTTTCTGGCATAATATCAATGATAGTATAGTAGTAATCTGATTTACCTGTATTGGTAATTCTAATTTCAAATAAATCTTTACCACTCATTACAATTTCGTTTTGATTATTGGTTGCTTTTTTAGGAACAATTTCTACTTTAATATCTTTAGCAAGGGTTCCACCATCTGGTAAATTTCTTAAATATTTAACCCTCATATTTCTTTTTATACCTTCTAAAAAATATTTACAATCTTCTATAGATAAACTGTCTGTAATAGTTTTTGTATATCGTACATCATCACCTTTTCCTAACAAGCTTACTGTGTAGCCACCATTGTTGTTTTTGGAAATATCTAAAGTAAAATCGGGGTTATTACTAAAAGATAAATATTGATAAGGCTTTACAAAATTGCTAAAACTAGATGCAACGGTATTAGCGATTTTACTATTCGTTTCATTGTTTTGAATCATCAATTCTGCTGCAAAGTCTCCTGCACTTGCAGCTTCTACTTTGGCTTCATAGGCAACACTTTTTTTCAAAGGCTTGTTGCTTTTGCATATACTTTGAAAAGAGCTTACAGAGGTTACCACTGCATCGCAATAAGCTTCTGCACTGCCAACTGGATAAATTTTTAATGTTGTGCCTTTATAAATACTGTTTAATTGTCCAATACTAATAACAAAAGTGGTATCATTAAACTTATTAGATGCATTATTAAATTTTTGATCAACAGCAATTATAGTAGGTTTTGGTATGTATTTACCTCCAAAAACTTCTAAGTCTAAATCGCCTTCAACCATTGGTATTTGGTTAGGAATATCTCCTTGTATAATTGCTTTCATTTTATGAAATAAAACTCGGTAACTGCTTTCTGCAGGTAATTCTGCAATAGATTTTGCAAAAGCATAACTAAGAGAGCCTACGCCATTGTTATTATTATCTTTCATTTCATAATTAGGTTGGTTTGGGCTACTTGCACTAAATACAATCATATTTCCCATGCCATTTGTAAAGCCTTCTAATAATCCATGCTCACCTTCTTTGTTTAAATTAATTTTAATGTTTGGTACATATTTGGGGTCGGTTAAAAATGGTTTTTCCATACCACGTTTTATACCTGCATCTCTTGTTGCTGTTCCACTATGGCAGGCATCCACTAGTACAACTAAACTACCTTTAGGACCTATTTTTTTTCTTATTTTATTTAATTTTTCACCCAATAAATCATCTCTAAAGTGTTTATCTCCACTATACGTTACTGGGTCGTACATTGCAGAAGCATCGTATGGTATTAAAGCTTCATCATATCCATCTAATTCATCGCCATTATCATCTTGAATTTGTTGTCCATGCCCACTAAATTGAAAATAAACTATATCGCCTTCACCAACTTTATTATACAAATCGTCTAAAGCTTTAATCATGCCTTGTTTAGTAGCATCTTTATTAATTAAAGTATCTATATTATTTGTTGCAAAACCCACTTTTAATAATGCTTGTTTAACATAACGAACATCGTTCATGCTGCTTAAATTTCTCCATCCAGGTGCTTCGCTATAATCACCAATGGCAATAATTAAAGCAACTTTCTTTTGCTCAGGAGGAAAAACGGCTGCTATAAAACCTAATGCAACAAATAGGTAAATCCATATACTTTTCATACAATTTGTTTTTATTGATTAACAGATGCAGTTTTTGTAAAAATTCACCACTGCAAATTCCATGCTGCAAGTTAGTTTTTACATTTTATTTATTTTTTGCGGCTATTGGGTATTTGTAGAACACAGATGATTATGATTGTTAGGATTAACGCTGTTTTTTGGTAAAAACTGTTAGCTTTTAGCTATAAACTATGTTTATATTTTACATTTTTCCTCTGTTGTCTGTGAGCTAAAGCTAATAGAACAAACGAGATTATCCCTTTTTACCTTGCTCCTGCAAAGTAGCTATGACCAATTTTTGGCTTTGTATTATTTCATCTTTGGCTTGGAGTAAGGCTTCCCATAGTTTACGTTCATCTGCAAAGGAGTTATAATTATGTACAAAACCTATGGAATTGTCATTCATACTTGGTTGATATAAAATATTACTGTCATTAGGCAATAATTTGGAAAAAGGGACTTCTAGTTTTTCGGCAGTAGATAGTATTGTTTGCCATTTGGGCGAAACTTTATCATTTTCAATATCAGATAAAAGACTTTGTGTAATGCCTAATTCAGAGGCAAGTTTCTCTTGTGTCCAACGTTTGGCAAAACGTTCTTGTGCTATGCGTTGTCCTATTGTTTCCATGCTGTAAAAATATAAAATATCGGAATAAGTTAATGGGGTTCTATAAAATATCTTATAGGGGAATAGAATATCTGTGTAAAAAATTGGGTGTATGAAAGGGTAATTATTGTTTTGATTAACAATTTATGTTGGCAGCAATATAATTTTGACATCCTGCTAACTTCAACGGTCAATACAGGACGAAAAAGAGCTTTACCAAATGACTACGAAGAATAAGAAAGGCGAAATTATTTTAATGCCAAAGGTTGTACACACCGACAACTTACCTAAAAAGTATGCAGGTTGTAGCAAGTCAAACTATGTTAAGGATTTTCCTATTTGACCTAAACCAAAAATCAGAAAAGTGAAAAAATACATTTCATTGGCACTCATTTATGCTATTTTAATTACACTTTCAGTAAGTTCATGTAACAAAAGATTAGAGAACAATGTTTCACACGAAATTAGCGGGCAAACTATTAATGCTTCAGATATACCTCTATTAACAGATGAAGTTGTTGCTAAAATAGAGGAAGAAAAGTCTCACTTAGAAATCTTAAAAGACGAAATTTGTTTGCAGGTAGCTAATATTGCTCAAGTTGTTACTCCAACGGGTGATGGCTCATTAACTTATCCTAATTGGGTACGATTTGTTGAAATTGCCGAAGCAATAGATTCGTTAAATGATAATTGGAATGAAGCATACGGGCAAGCACTAGATAATATTATAAATACGACTAACATTGACCCAAATGATGAAGCCGGTCAAGAAGCATTTTCAGATATGCTTGAAGAGGATTATCTTATTTTTCCTGCTGATATGGCAAGTGAATGTTTTGAAAACATGTTTAGTTTTGAATCACTAAGAATGTGTTTAGAAACAAGTGAGGACGATTGGCTTGAAAATTCCATAGAGTTTAATCCTGCAAATGCACCTACCATTCAAGAACCAATAGAAGACGAAGAATATTGGACATTGATTACTTGTGATAGGAGGTATGTCATTAGCAATACTACCGTTGATGAGGATATGATGGAAGGTAGAGAAGACTCTAAAATAAAAGAGCTACTTGGAGTAATCCAAGATATTGTTGGTGTATTGGGAGGGGTGGTTAATATTGTAAGAGAAATATCGTCATTATTGGAAGATTGTGCAGGTTCTACAACTACAACAGAAAGAGACGTAAGAGACGGAATTACCATACCTAACGAAACAGACAAATGGATTGGTTATGTAATGAAACAAAAAGGGGTTTTATTTGACTTTAATCAAACACAAACAAAAATTAAAGGTAAAGCTAAGATTTGGAAATTAAACAGCAAAGGGAAACGAAAAAAAGACCGCAAAAATAAGGCAAGTATTGATTTTTGTGTAAAGGAATGGAATAACTGTGACGGAGGTGATTGGGTGTATAAGAGTCCTGTTTCTTCTAAAAGAAAAAAAGTAAAAATTAAATTTTATCAACCTTATGCATTAGTAGTTGGAAACCCTACTCATTACTTGCAGTTTGGCTTTGGCAGAAATGGCATTTATGCTACATCATTAAATTTATTGGGTACAACGGGCTGTAGAAATTCTTCTAATACAGATTGGTAAAGTAAATATTCATAAAACAGTCTGTGTCTGATTTTTTTGATACAGCCTGTTTTATTCAAATGTACGACAAAGAAAGTTCTTATTTACGGCAACCCTAATGTAATATTGCAAAGCCTCTTTTATCTTAATTGAATTACAAATATGAATATAAAACAAATAGCCTTATTGTATTTGTTGTGTTCTGCTTTTATAACAACAGCAACTGCACAGAAATACAAATTTGAAATTGGTACAGAAGGTGGACTTGTTTATACAAAGTATAAAATCAAAGACCCTCAAAAAAACCTACAAAATGTTCCATGCCAAAGTGGTATAGGAGGAATAAATTTTAGAATTAACACCCAAAAACAGAAATGGTTTTATGAAATAGCTTTTTTAGCTATGGAATACACAGATGGATTGAAATTAAAACAGCAAAATTCTTGGTTTACTTCTAATTCAGATGCCGTAATAATGTTCTCACTAAGGGCAGGCTATAATTTTAAACTTGATAAAAACTTTTCAATTATTCCTTTAATAGGATTAGCACCTGTAATTAAAACACTAAATCAAGATGGAGGTGAGGGCTATTATGAAGAAGGCAATAGCAGTTTTAATTCTCTATATCATTATACCCGAATAGAAATAGATAAGAATATATTTATGCTTTTGCAAGGAGGAATTGGCATTGAATACAGATTTGCAAAAAAATTAAAATTTTCTGCTGCCTTTAATTATTATCAGGGCTTTACCAATAATGCCATTTACGATATAAACTATCAAATAAATACAGACCCTGTACAAACAGCCAATATGTATGGAAAAGGAACTTTTGTTAATTATCAGGCAGGCTTAAAATTTTTATTTTGCCGTCAAAAATAATATGGTGAAAAAATCGTACTCCCATAAAAAAAAGCCCTAAAAGTTTTTTTCAGGGCTTTCCTTTTTTTACATTGTCCCGTCCTGAAATAGTGATACAGAAAAAAGAATCGTTATGGAAGGAAACACAAATTATGTAAAGCGTACCCAGAAAGATTATACGCTAACTTTAAAACTGCAAGTTGTTAAAGAAGTAGAAACAGGACAACTCAGCCCTTGCCGCTCAACGCAAGTATGGCATTCAATCCAGTTCTAAAGTTATGCTATGGCTCAGAAAATATGGTAACTTTGACTGGGAGAACCAAAAACCATCAATTATGTCAAAAACGCCTGAACAACGCATAATGGAGTTGGAAGCCAAAGTAAAGTTGTTAGAAAAACAAAAATCTTTATTGGAGCATCAGAGCCATATTGCCGACCAAAAGGCAATCATTTTTTAAATGACGATAGATATTGCAGAAAAGGAATATAACATTGATATCAGAAAAAACTCTGCACCTGAACAATCCAAGAATACACAGCCAAAACAGAGAAAAGCATAAGTTTTAGTTGTAGGTTGTACGGGATAGACAGACAAGTTTATTATAGGGGTGTCAGACGAAAAATGCTTAAGCAAAGCGTAGTAGAACAAGCAGTACAGTTGGTACATCGAGAACGAATGTTATTGCCCAGACTTGGTACAATAAAGCTGTATTTTCTATTATCAAAAGAATTACAAGCAATGAAAGTAGGTAGAGATAAGTTCTTCGATATTCTGCGAGCTAATCACTTATTGATAATGCCTAAAAAACATATCACAAAACCACGATGTCGTATCACCGTTTTAGAAAACACCCAAATTTTATTAAGGAGATGGAGATTAGCCAATAGGAACAAGTATGGGTATCCGATATTACCTACATCGGCAAAAGAAAAAAACCGTGTTATTTAAGTTTGATAACCGATGCTTATTCCAAGAAAATAGTGGGTTATGATGTGTCCGATTCTTTAAGAACTCAAAGCAGTTTAAGAGCCTTGAAAATGGCACACTAAAACAGAATTTACAAACAAAAAGAATTGATACATCATTCTGACAGAGGTATTCAGTATTGTTCTGATAAATATCAGTATGTGTTGGAAAAGCAAAAAAATAAATGCAGTATGACCAAAAACTCAGACCCATATGAAAATGCCGTAGCAGAGCGAGTAAATGATATTTTAAAGCAAGAATTTATGATTGATAAGCTTCATTTAGATTTACCATTGATAAAGAAAGTTGTCAGTGAATCTATTCAAATTTACAACTCGGTAAGACCTCATTTATCCAATGCTATGCTTACTCCTAATCAAATGCACTTTCAATTAGAAAGAAAAATGAAAACCTATAAAACAAAAAACAGGTGAAAGCAATTGCTTTCTCCTGTTTAAAAATCTATTTTTGTAATCAATAACCCTGTATCGTTTTTTTAGGACTAGTCACACTCTGTAGTACGCTATATAAGTGACAGGATAAAGGTAATGAAAGCAGGTAAAATTGAAGAAATAAGAACACCTGAATTGGTTGGTGGTTTGTAGTTTTTAGTTTGTGGTTATATACTTGTACATTTTCAAACTTAAATCGTTATATGCGTTTCCAATCATACCTAAATACGGCTGTATCATTAATCACCAATTATTATGGGAACATTCCTCTTGTTCATTATTTAAAAAATTATTTTGCACAAAATAAAAAGCATGGTAGTAAAGATAGAAAAGCAATTACTCATTTATGTTATTGCTATTTTAGGTTAGGTAAAAGCTTAAACGAAGTAACCTTTGAAGAAAAAATTAAAATTGCCTTGTATTTATGTCATAATAAAATTAATGAATATGGCATTTTATATAATAACAATTGGCTTGCAAATTGGCATTCTTCCTTAGCACAAAGAATAGATTTTGTACAAAAGAATTATCCCAATTTTTCAATCCATTCCATTTTTGTTTTTACCGATTTATTAAGTGAAGGAATTTGCAAAGAGGAGTTTGTTTTATCTTTTTTTAATCAACCTCAACTATTTCTTAGAGTAAGGCCAAACTATTTACAAACAGTTTTACAAAAGCTACAAGCAGCAGCAATTGCATATAAATTATTAAACAATAATTGTATTGCTCTGCCAAATACAACAAAGGTAGATGCTATATTACAAGTAAATAAAGATGTTGTAATACAAGATTACTCCTCTCAACAAATTGCACAATACTATGAAATTGTATTATCAGCTTTAAATGTAAATAATTATTCTACCCATAAACCTTTATTAGTGTGGGATTGTTGTGCTGCTAGTGGTGGAAAATCTATTTTATTATTAGATACTTTTCCAAATATTAAATTAACTGTAAGTGATATAAGAGAAAGTATATTAATTAATCTTGCTAAAAGATTTAAAGAAGCTGGAATAAACAATTATCAATCTTTTGTAACAGATTTAAGCAAGGAGCAGCAAGATATTAAGTTTAATAAATACCAATTTATAGTATGTGATGTACCTTGTAGTGGCAGTGGAACATGGGGCAGAACGCCAGAACAAATTCAATTTTTTACCAATGAAAAATTAAATAATTACACCCTATTGCAACAAAAAATAACATTGCAAGCTGCAAAACATTTAAACAAGAATGGCTTTTTTTTATACATTACTTGTTCTGTTTTTACAACAGAAAATGAGGATATAGTAAAATTTTTACTTGCTAATACAGCATTACAATTAGTACAAATGCAAAACATAGTTGGTTATAATAATAATGCTGATACAATGTTTGTAGCATTGTTTAAAAATGTATAATATACAAATTAGTACATGCTTATACTCGGTGCTAAATTATTTTCTATTGAATAAATAATTATCCAAACCAAGCTTTCCAGAGCCAGTAAATATCAAAGTTAGATACGAAAATAAATAGAGATAAATATGCTCTATATCTATAAAATTATCTGCTGAATGTACAATTAAAATAACAATAAAATTAAAGGCTAAAACCAAAGCTGCCAATCTGGTATAAAGTCCTAGTATTATTAGTAAAGCACAAATTCCTTCGGCAAATGCAACTAAATAAAAAGAGAGGTTTGTACCCAAACCAATAGGGTCTAAAAATTTTATTTCCTGACCGGTAAAAATTACTTCTAATTTATTAAACCCATGGCCATATAAAATAAAATATCCTGCAGCCAAACGTAAAATTAAAATACCTATTTCTTTACCTGCTTTCCACTCGGTAGTTAATAAATTCATAGAGGAATAGTTTAGTTATTAAAGAATAAATATCAGCTAAAGTTACACATTTTTATTGTTTAATTAATTTTTTGTTCTCTATCAATTCATCATTATTATATACACCAACTATATATATTCCTTTTGCCAAAAAGTAGATAGGTAGTTTAAATAAGCTTACACCAATTGGTTTATTAAATTTTTGTGAACTTACAATGTTTCCTTTTATATCTAAGATTCTAATAATTAAATTGGGGATGTTGTAAGGGGTTTCAATTTTAATGGTACAATTGTTTTGTGCAGGATTTGGTAATAAAGAAATTATCTCTGTACTGGCAATACATTGGTTTAAATTAAAACTAACTGAATCTATATTTACAGTTGTATAACCAGCAGTTGTAGTGTCTATTACTTGTTTAATTCTATATACTGCAACTGTGGAGGGCAAAGTAGTTTTAACTGTATCTTTAAACTCGTATTGGTGTATTGCTAAAATATCTTCGGACCCATTTATATTTTTTAAAACTGTATAATTACTTTCGTTGGTTAATCTTCTTTCCACAATATATTGCATACTGCCTACATCTTTACTTTGCCAATTTATATTAATTGCACAATCGTTATTACTATAATTGGTAATTTTTGAAAACTGAGGTAATAGAATTGCAAATGCTTTTTTCATATCTGGTATGCCATAACCTTTTCTATCATCAGGGTTATTAAAAATGCTTCCACTTTTTATAATTGCGTTTCTAATTGCATAGTTATTTAATTCAGGAAAAGCTTGCCACAAACAAGTGCCTAAGCCTGCCATTTTTGGGCAAGCATACGATGTACCATTACCTTGCCCTATTGTATTGTTTGGATTTTGAACATAAGCATTCCAACCAACTGTACAAGCTTCAGGTTTTACTCTTCCATCGCTAGTTGGACCATAACTAGAAAAGTTGGCAATATTGCCAGATGTGTTAACTGCACCAACCGAAATTGTACTATCTAAATCTGCAGGTGTGCTTAAATATTTCCAACTGTTTGTACCCTCATTTCCCATAGCAGTGAATAATAGCATTCCTTTTCTATGTGCAAAAGTTCCACCTTTAGCAGCTGTTGTTGTTTTACCATTCATGTTACTATAAGTATGGTCAAAACTTGCATTATCAAAAGTGGTATAACCTAACGATGTAGTAATAACCAATGCTCCTGCACTATCTGCTCTTTCTAATGCACAAACCCAATTAAACTCTTCAATAGGATATTCTGTTACACCTTCTTCAGATCTATATAAAAGTACACTTGCCTCTGGCGAATTGCCTATAAAATTATTAGGTATATTACCAACAATAGTGCTTAAGCAACTCATACCATGTGAATTGTCTTCTACTACACTTGTCTCGTTATTTACAAAATCCCATGTTTCAATTACTCTATTATTTAAGTTCATACTATCCATTGCAGGTAACGAATTGTATTTGTAAAAGCCTGCATCTAAAACACCAATTAACATATTTTGCCCTCTCATACCTATATTATGTAAAAACTGGCCATTGTTGAGTTTAATTTCGTTTAAAGTAAGTCCGTAGTTATAATAATTGTTTAATGCTTGTTCTTTTGAATAAGGTGTGTAGGAAATGGTAATATTATTTTTGAACTGTATTTTTTTATTTTTTTGTAAAGTATCTTTTTTGTTTTCTTTTAAAGGTTTTGCTGCAATGTTATTGACACTCTCTACAAAATAAAAATTGGTTATTTTATTGATGGCAGAGGCATCGGTTGTTAAAATAGTAATTTGGTTTAACCATTTACTTTTATTTAATATGGTTACATTGCCTGCAAGTTTTATACTATCAATATATTTTTGCGTTATAGGTAAATCGGTGCTATCAATTGCAATATTATATTTTACTCTTCTATCTATTGCTTTTTGAGATAAAAAAGCAGAGGGATTATTGGTACTGTAAGAATTGAATAATTTATTTTTTAATTGTATAGTGTAACGACTAAATTGTGCTTCTGCAGATACATAATTTATTAAAAAAAAAGCAGCAATAATTATTTTTTTCATGTAGGAATAGTTACTGAGAAGATATTATTTGTAATCTATTAAATTAAGCTTTATGCCATAGGAGTTGTTGGTATAAGCTCCATCGTTATTAGGATTTTGCCACTCCCAGTGTAAAAATTCTTTATAAATTAAGCCTATGCCTTTAGCATATACTTCAACAGAGTAAGCCCTGTAAGAACGAGGTAAAGAAGGGTTTAATGGCCCGCCAGGGTCTGCTTCATCTGCTTGTAAAATGGTATAGGTATTGTTAATGGTTCCTTTTTTTACAGTGAATGGCAAATCGGCATTTTTAATTTCAAAAAACCAATCTTTTAAAAAATAATAATCGGCAGAAGTATTTGGAGCATTTATGTATTTAGAGCCATACCATTGTGTGCCTTCTTTAATAGGAGATGCTATGGTGATGGTTCTTAAATTATTATTATCGGTAAATTCAATGTTGTTTTTATTGAAACTTACAAAAAAGGTAGCGTTATAGATCCAAGGGTTAGTTTGTAATGTATCGGTAATATATCTATAAATTTTAAAAGATTGTTTTCCACTTACATCAACAAAGTTATCGGCAATACTATCTTTTGCATGATAACTTTTAATGGCCAATGATTTACTGAAATTAGTTATTACTGTTGAATCTAATCTGTAAATAAAAACTTTGCCATTTTGTAAGGGGTTCAATTCAGCAACTGTTGGCAGGTTTATTGTTTCTTTGGAGCTACAGGCTACAAAAAATAAACTAAAAATTAAAACACTATATCTTACAAACAATTTCATAAACTAAGTTGGGTGGAAAGATATATAAAATATGAATTTACAAAACAAGATACACTAACTTAATTTAGTGTGGTATAGTTAAAAGTTAAAAATATTGCTTTGTATAATTCCTCCGCCAATTACATCATCTCCTTCATAAAAAACTGCACTTTGCCCAGGGGCAATACTTTTAACAGGTTCGTAAAACTGCACTTTAATACCATTTTCGTTATTATATAAGTTGCTAAAAGCACCTTTATCTTTATATCTTATTTTGGTTAAAGCTTCCATGCCATCTGATATGCCATTGTATTTTATCCAATTTATTTTGTTTACTTGCATGGTGTTTTTTTCAAGATCAATTTCATCTCCTAAAACAACAGTATTGGTATTGGGGTTAATGGCTGTTACGTAGGCTGGCTTGCCTAATGCTATATCCAATCCTTTTCTTTGCCCAATGGTATAAAAGGGGTAGCCTTTATGTTTGCCAAGTTTTTTTCCTGTTTTATCTATAAACCATCCACCTGCTACTTTTTGTTCTAAGCCATCCACTTTTCTTTTTAAAAAACCTCGGTAATCATTATCTGGCACAAAACAAATTTCGTAGCTCTCACTTTTTTTAGCAAGTTCAGGATAGCCCATATCGTTTGCCATTTGCCTAATTTCGGTTTTATGGTATTTGCCTAATGGCATTATTGTTCTGCTAAGTAGTTCTTGGCCTAATCCCCATAGTACATAACTCTGGTCTTTAGTTTCATCTAAGCCTTTACTAATATAGTACCTGTTGTTATTATGCTGTTGAATTTGTGCATAATGCCCTGTTGCAATAAAATCACAATCTAAAGCGTCGGCACGTTTTAATAATGCTTTCCACTTTATATGGGTATTGCACATTACACAAGGATTAGGTGTACGGCCAGCTAGATATTCTTCAACAAAATTTTCTACAACAAAATCGCCAAACTCATCTCTAATATCTAATATAAAATGAGGAAATCCATGATGCACAGCAGCCATTCTGGCATCGTTAAAACTATCTACATTACAACAACCAGTTTCTTTTTTAGAGTTAGTACTAACACTTGTAGCATAATCCCAAGTTTTCATTGTAATGCCAATAACTTCATAACCTTCGTGATGTAGCATTAAAGCACAAACAGTACTATCAATACCACCACTCATTGCAACCAATACTTTTCCTTTTTTACTCATTATTTTTTAAACAAGAACCTACAAAATTACAGGTTTATTGAAAATGTAGTTTTTGAAACAAGGAAGTAATGAAAGATGGGCAATTTTTTTAATAAAATAACGGAAGGAATTAATGATTTGTTTCTTTTTCAGATATAAGAATGAGGGCAAAAACACTATAGTTAATTATATCAACAAAGTTGGCATCTATACCTTCGCTGATGATGGTTTTTCCATCATTGGCAAGTATTTGTTTTATGCGTTGTAGCTTCATTAAAATTAAATCTGTAAAACTTTCCTGACTCATATCTCTCCAAGCCTCTCCATAATCATGGTTTTTGTTTAGCATGGTATCTTTTGACAATGTTATTTGCTTGCTATACAAAGTTTGTACGTAAGTGGTGGCTAATTCTTCAATTTTAGATTCTTTAAGTTCTAATTGTATTAAACCAATTACACCATAATTAATAATTCCTTTAAACTCGTCTGTAATATTATCCTTTACTTTTTGTTGTTTTAAATCTTGAATGGTTCTAATACGTAAAGCCTTAATAAAAATTTGGTCCACAACACTAATCAGCCTTAATACTCTCCAGGCTGTTCCATAATCTGTTGCTTTTTTAATAAAAACATCTTTACAACTATTTATTATTAAATCGTATTGTTGATTAGTTTGGCTCATTTATTTTCTTTTTCAGTGCTGCAAGATTAGTGGTAAAATAATATAATTCTGAAATAAAAAATATTTATAACAAATGAGGTTTGGCTTCTGTTTGACCAGCATGAGTTACCTGAACATAATTTGGTTTAAAATCTCTAATGTTACTTGCCCCACCATAAGAGAAGGCACTTTTTAACCCATCTAACAAACCTTCTATTACAAATTTTGCTCCACCTTTAAAAGGTATTACAGTACTTTCTCCTTCTACATTTCTTTGTTCTTGGTTATGTACCATTTTAGTTTCTAAAGAGGCTGCTCCTCTATAACGTTTGTATAAGCCTGTTGGTTTTTCAATTATTTTACCTGGGGCTTCTTTTGTACCAGCTATTAAAGAACCTAACATTACACAGCTGCTACCTAATGCCAATGCTTTAGCTATATCGCCACTGGTTCTTATACCACCATCTGCCATAACAGGTAAGGCAGTAACAGCAATAATTTCTTGTAAGCAACTTACATTAGGCACTCCAAAGCCTGTTTTTAAACGTGTAGTGCATAAGGAGCCACCACCAACACCAACTCTTAAGCCATCTGCTTGCCATGCTTCTAAATCTTTTGCAGCCTGTGCAGATGCAATATTACCAGCTATTATATCTACATACTTAGGTAAACTATTTTTTAATGTTGCTATAGCCTGTTTTACATTTTCATGATGCCCATGGGCAACATCTATTAAAATAATATTTGCCCCTGCATTGGCTAATGCCAAGGCACGTTCTTTAAAATCACCATTAGCACCTGTTGCAGCCATTATAGGAATAGCTTTTGTGTACTTCCAGTCGGCGTTGCCTACATTCCAAAAGTTTATTACTTGAGTTTCTTGTAAAGCTTTTTTAACTATATCCACTTCTATGGCTTGTTGTTCTATACTCATAAACCTGTGTATGCAACCAACACCACCCATTTCGGCAATTGCAATAGCCATTTCACTTTCGCAAACTGTATCCATACAACTTGCAACCAATGGCATTTTTAAACCATAATTTTTGGTAACCCTTGTGGTTAAATCAATATTTTTTCGAGAAGATATGTTTGAATAAGCAGGTACTAACTGTATATCATCATAAGTTAAAGCAACAGAACTCATAAGCCAATTTATTGTATTAATAATTTACTTTCAATCAAGCAAAGTAAACATAATACTACAGCTATAAAAATGGCTTACCAAAATTGTGTATTAAAAGTGAATTACTTTAAAAATTATTTACCAAATGACCCAATATTTGAGCTAAATATTTTTACAGCGATTGCTAATAAAATTACTCCAAAAAATTTACGCACAGCCAATAAGCCAGCTTTGCCTAAAATTCTTTCTATTAATGTTAATGATTTTAAGGCAGCATAAATAACTATTAGGTTAATTAAAATACCAATTAAAATAACCATTTCGTTAAAGTTGGCCTTTAAGCTCATTACAGTAGTAAGTGTGCCACTACCTGCAATTACAGGAAAAGCAATGGGTACAACTGTACCAGCTTTAGCATCTTTATCTCCTTTAAAAATTTCGTGGCCTAAAACCATTTCTAAGCCCAGTAAAAAAATAACTATAGATCCTCCAACAGCAAAACTTTTTACATCAATTCCTAAAATACCTAAAAAAGGTTTTCCTAAAAATAAAAATAAAATCATTAAAGCACCAGATACTATAGTAGCTTGAAAAGAACGAATAGTACCACCCATTTTATCTTTTAAGGATATTAATAATGGAATTGATCCTACTATATCTATTACAGCAAAAAGAGTAAAAGTTACTGTTAGTAGTGCATCTGTTTCAATATTCATTTCATTGCTTTTTTCAAAAATATAACTTCTTAAATAATATGAGTGAGTAAAGTTGACTTTAATTAAACATTCTATTAAATACCTTATTGTTCTAAATTTAAAAAAAGAGGAACTTCAGATATAAAGTTCCTCTTTAAAAGAATTAGTTTAAATAACTAAAAAAATTTACTGCTGTCTATACTCCTGCTTTAAAATATTTAAACAATTATTGCATAAACAGTCAGAAAACTTTGTTTTGATATAACTACTTTCTTCATTACTTAGTTGTATAGATGTGCAGTTACAAGCCTTAATATTATTGCTGTTACATACAAATTTGCTTTTACATTTAAAACAAATTTTTATCAACTGCTCTTTCATTTTCTAAAGCTAAATAAAATAAATTACCAATTAAATGTTACACCAATATTTGCCATTATTGGCATTGTGTTGTAGCCATTTACTTCAAAAAATTTCCTGTTGCCAATATTTTGGGCATCTACAAAAAATTTAACCGAGTTATTTAAAACATATTCAGCATAAGCATTCAACATAAAATAGTTTTTCAATTTCACATCTGCTTTTGCCCAACCACCAACATCAAATCTGTCATCTACATATTTTGTATTTACAGATAAGCTTAACTGCTTAGTAGCTTGCCAGGCAATATTTAAAGAGAAAGTGTTTTTTGGTCGACGTAATAAATAATTGTAAGTAACCGTATCTACATTTGTAATTCTATTTTGTGTTGTTTCTTTTGGAGAAAGCATAGTATAATTAGCACCAATAGTTACTTGTTTTACAGGCTGTAAAGTTGCTTCTAATTCTAAACCAGATACAGTTTGTTTGATATAGTTGAAATATTTAAAACTAATATAATTATAATCAATGCCATTATCAATCTTTCTGTTAAAATATACTACTCTTGTTTTAAACTTTTGGTCGGCATATTGTACACCTGTTTCGTAGTTAATAGATTTTTCGGCTTTTAAGTCTTTGTTACCACTCCATGTATCAAACAACTGATAAATGCTAGGAGATTTAAATCCTGTTGCAACGCTTGCAAATAATCTGAAATGCTTATTGATATTGTAAGATGGGTTAAAAGTAAAAGTGCTATTGTTGCCATAACGAGAATGTTTGTTTAACCTTCCGCCAAGCTCAATATTTAATTGATTGTTTATGCTATTAAATAATACCGAAGCATAAACAGAACTTTGGTTCATGCTGGTATCCTTGTATTTACTTGTACCCCATGCAGATGAAACATAAGCTCCATCCATAGTTGCAAAACGATAATCGCTACCAACCAATACCGTAAATTGTTTATTTATTTTATAAGAAGCATAAACTTCAAAAAAGTTAGAAATACCATTATAATCATTAGTAGAGTAAACAGGTAAACCAGCAGCAAAGCCATCGTTATAATGCCTGCGTGTTTGGCTGTACTGATAATTACCTACAACATGTAGTGTAGTGCTTTTATAATTTAACCCTGCACCAGTATTTAAAACATTGTTATTAATAAAATAATTTCTCTTATCAGCAAAAACGCCTGCATCAATATCTGCTTTATAGCTACTGTGTTGCACAAAAGATTTAAAAGATAATTTTTTTGTTATTTGGTATTGTACTGCAGCATTAGCAACATTTCCTTTGTAGGCATCGTTATCAAAATTTTTATTTCCAGCACTATCATAAGCACTCGAAAATCCATCGGTTTTTAGTTGAGCAAAACGTGCAGTGTAGATAAGATTGTTAAGCTTGCCAAAAACTTGTACATTATTTCTGCTTGTATTTTTATTACCAAAGGCGGTTGTAGCTTTAATATTTACTGCTTTATCAATTTCTTTTTTTATAGTTATAATGTTTATAACACCAGCAATAGCATCGCTGCCATATAATGTGCTTTGTGCTCCTTTACAAATTTCTATTCTTTCAATATCATTAATAGAAAAAAGATTCAGGTCAAAATCTGTACTAATGGTACTTGGGTCATTCATGGGTATGCCATCCATTAAAATTAAAGTTCTACCAGCATTGGCACCACGCATATAAACAGTTTGCACACTACCAGCAATGTTTAATGCTCCATTAATGGTTATACCAACTTGCTCATTTAAAACTTGTGCTACTGTTTTAGCACTACTTTTTTCCAATTGTTCTTTGGTAATTACTGTAATTACTTTACCAGTACTATTTTGTTTCTGTTCTACTTTAGATGCAGTTGTAATAATTACTTCATCTAATGGGCTACCACTTAAGGTGTCTTTTTGTGCAAATGCATGCATGCTTGCAACCAGTGCAATGAGGGTTAACTTTTTTTTGCTCATTGTTAAAATGTTTTTTTAAAGTGAAACAATGAGCTTTCAGGAAATAATAGTGGAGATATAAAGGCAATAATTGCCATTTACATTCCATGCCTTTCGCCCGAAAGCCTTGAATGAATGTATTTGGCAGGTCTTCTGACTTAGCAGCTATTTCAAATTACCTTCCCATTTTTTAAAACAGTGGCAAACTATTATTTGAAATATTTTTCTTTGTTAAAGAAAGCTACTTTACAGCTACGGGGATAGTTCATGCTTTTCACATGATTCCCTTTTAATCATCTGCCTGAAGCAGATAAACCAAATTCGCCGCAAATGTGCAATGTTTCTTTAGAAATAAAAAACAATTTTTAAGTGTAAGCTATCATGCTGATTATTAGCTAGTTAAGTTGGAGTGTATTTTATCCATATATATTTTTTTTAGTTAAGATATAGCTCAAAGCAGAGAAAAAAAAGAATATTAGCAAAACATTTTTTTAGCTTAATGGATTGGTGTATTATCGTTCTTTTCAAAGTGAAAGGCTTTCTTTTTAATACAATATTTTTCATAAATAAGATGATTTTATTATAGGAAAATTATTTTTTTCAAACTTTTTTTGAAATTAAGTACATACTCCTATCTTTGCAGCCCGAAAAAATATGTCTAAGCAACAACTGATTAAACAAGATGGTATCATTTTAGAGGCTTTAAGCAATGCAATGTTTAGAGTAAAACTAGAAAATGGACACGAAATTTTAGCTACCATTTCTGGAAAAATGAGAATGCATTATATCAGAATTTTGCCTGGCGATAAAGTAGGAGTAGAAATGAGCCCATACGATTTAAGCAGGGGCAGAATAAACTTTAGGTATAAATAAAAAGTTATATAATCTGTTAGAAATAACATAACAGTTAAATTAAAAGCAATGAAAGTAAGAGCATCAATTAAAAAACGCAGTGCAGATTGCAAAATTGTTAAACGTGGAGGTAAACTTTATGTTATCAACAAAAAAAATCCTCGTTTTAAACAAAGACAAGGGTAATAAAAATTAGAAATTTAAAATCAGAAATTAATAAATTATGGCACGTATTGCCGGTATAGATTTACCAAAAAATAAAAGAGGCGAAATAGGGCTAACCTATGTGTATGGTATTGGTCGTTCTACTGCTCAGTATATTTTAACTAAAGCAGGCATTGATTTTGATAAAAAAGTAAATCAGTGGAATGATGATGAACAAGCTGCTATTCGTAATATTATTAATGAAGAGTTTAAAGTAGAAGGTGCTTTGCGTAGCGAAACATCTATGAATATTAAACGTTTATTAGATATTGCTTGTTATCGTGGTTTAAGACACAGAAAGGGATTACCAGTTCGTGGACAGCGTACTAAAACCAATAGCCGTACCAGAAAAGGAAAACGTAAAACGGTAGCAGGTAAAAAGAAAGCACCTAAAAAGTAATAAATAACTATAAAGCTCATAACAAACAGTTAAGAGCTTTTGGTTTTTTAAATAATACGTTGGATAGTTGGGCAAAAGCTGCTTAACAGGAGACGTAAAATAGAAACAGACGATTACCTAAAAAAATTAAAAATGGCAAAACCAGCAAAAGCACAAAACAGTGCAAAGGCAGCAGCAAAAAAAAGAGTAGTTAAAGTAGATGCTGCCGGAGAAGTTCGTATTAATGCAACTTTCAACAACATTATTATTTCATTTACCAACAAATCTGGTCAAGTTATTTCTTGGTCATCTGCTGGTAAAATGGGTTTTAGAGGTTCTAAGAAAAATACCCCTTATGCAGCACAAATGGCTGCAGCAGATGCTGCTAAAGTGGCTTTAGATGCAGGGTTAAAGAAAGTAGATGTATTTGTAAAAGGTCCAGGTTCTGGACGTGAAGGTGCAATTAGAAGTATTGCACAAAATGGTATTGATGTAACATCTATTAAAGACGTAACACCTATACCTCACAATGGTTGTAGACCACCTAAAAAGAGAAGAGTTTAATTTATAAATTTTATATTGAGCCGTTCAGGTTTCATTTATATCAAAGGGTAAACTATTTATTTTTTACGATTTTTAACCGATAGTTTTACCGATTCAAAAAAAATCGAAATGAAATAAAAATTATGGCACGTTACACTGGTCCTAAGACCAAAATTTCTAGAATTTTTGGAGAGCCAATTTTAGGCAATGGCAAATGGTTAACTAAAAATAGTAACCCTCCCGGTCAGCATGGTGCTGCAAAAAAACGTAAAACATTAGGTGAATATGCTTTGCAGCTTAGAGAAAAGCAAAAAGCAAAATATACTTATGGTGTTTTAGAACGTCAATTTAGAAAAACTTTCGAAGAGGCTTCTCGTATGAAAGGTGTTAAAGGCGAAAATTTAATTAAATTATTAGAAGCTCGTTTAGACAACACTATCTATCGTATGGGTTTAGCTGCAAGCCGTCCAGAAGCAAGACAATTAGTTGCTCATAAGCACATAACTGTTAATGGAGAGGTAATGAACATACCATCTTACTCTTGTAAAGCAGGAGATGTTATTACATATCGTGCAAAAAGCGAACACAATAGTTCTATAACTAGCAAAAGCCGTGGTAAAAACCCTAAGTTTAGCTGGTTAGATTGGAATGAAACTGAGAAGAAAGGAACATTTATTACTTATCCTGAAAGAGAATCAGTTCCAGAAAATATTAAAGAACAATTGATAGTGGAGTTGTATTCTAAATAATTTATAACAGTATTACTGCTATAATTGAATACACTTACAACTGTACAAGTGTGCGACGCAACTAAAGTTGAATATTGCACCTAAGATGGAAACAAATTTTTTTTAAATCAAATAAAAACAGGAATATAAAATGGCCATTTTAAACTTCCAAAAGCCGGATAAAATTGTTTTACAAAAAGCTACTGATTTTGAAGGACAATTTGAATTTCGCCCGTTAGAGCCAGGGTATGGTTTAACCGTTGGTAATGCTTTACGTAGAGTACTTTTAAGCAGCCTTGAAGGGTACGCTATTACAGGTATTAAAATTGATGGTGTTGACCATGAGTTTGCTACTATTAAAGGTATTACTGAAGACGTTACTGAAATTATTTTAAATCTTAAACAAGTTAGATTTAAGAAAAAAGTGGAGCATGATGTTACCAACGAAAAACTCACTTTATCTATAAAAGGAAATACCGAGTTTAATGCAGGAAATATAGGAGATGCTTCTTTAAACTTTGAAGTAATGAATCCGCAATTAGTAATTTGTACTATGGATAATACTGCAAAGCTAGATATTGAATTAACTATTAATAAAGGCCGTGGTTATATACCTGCAGAAGATAATAAAGTAAAAGATACACCTACCGGATATATTGCTATTGACTCCATACATACACCTATTAAAAATGTAAAATATTCCATAGAAAATTATCGTGTAGAACAAAGAACTGACTTTGAAAAATTAATTTTAGAAGTTGCTACTGATGGTACTATTCATCCTGAAGAGGCAGTTAAACAAGCATCTCGTATTTTAATTCAACACTTGATGATTATAACTGATGAAAACATCACTTTTGATAACAAAGAAGATAAAAAAGAAGATGTAGTAGATGAACAAGTGTTACAATTGCGTAAAGTATTAAAAACACCTTTAGAAGATTTAGACCTTTCAGTAAGAGCCTTTAATTGTTTGAAAGCAGCAAAAATTAACTCTCTTAGCGAGTTAGTACAATACGAACAAGAAGACTTGATGAAGTTTAGAAACTTTGGTCAAAAATCATTATCAGAAATAGAACAAGTTTTAACCGAAAGAGGTTTAAATTTTGGTATGGATTTAGTAAAACTTGGTTTAGATAATTTAGATAATTAATAAAACAGTTTAAGCATTTGCTTAAATTATTTAATCATAAGCTTATAATTCCTGACACGGTATAAGCTACAAAATAAAAGTCATGCGTCACGGAGATAAAATAAACAATTTAGGCCGTAAAAAGGCACACAGAGAAGCCCTTTTAAGCAATTTAGCTTCTCAATTATTAGTTCATAAACGTATTGTAACTACATTAGCTAAAGCTAAAGCATTACGTACTTATATTGAACCTTTAATTACAAAAACTAAAAAAGGCGATGATAAAAATGCTTTAAGCCATCAACATCGTATTGTATTTAGTTATTTACAAGATAAAGCTGCTACAAAAGAATTGTTTACTGTAATTGCACCTAAAGTTGTTAGCCGCCCAGGTGGTTATACAAGAATTATTAAATTAGGCATTAGGCCTGGTGATAATGCAGAAAAAGCAATGATTGAATTAGTAGATTTCAATGAAATTTACACTAAAGGAGCAGTTAAAGCAGCAGAACCTGCTAAGAAAACTCGTAGAAGTGCAGGAGCTAAAAAGAAAGCAACTGAAACTACTAGTGCTTCAGAAACAACTACAGAAACTGAAAATAAAACCGAAGAATAATTTTAATTTAATTAAATGTTCAAAAGTTTTCAAGAAAAGGCAAGGAAATTACTTCTTGCCTTTTTTATTTTGCAATATTCAAAACCATTTAAAACATCATGTCCTTAACTAATAATACAGCAATTTTACTTTTAAATGATGGTACCATTTTTTATGGTAAAGCATTTGGAAAAATTGGTACAACAACTGGTGAGCTTTGTTTTAATACAGGTATGACAGGTTATCAAGAAGTATTTACAGACCCTAGTTATACCGGTCAAATCTTAATAATGAATAATGTTCATGTTGGTAATTATGGAATTAAAGAGAATGAAGTAGAAAGCGATAGTATTAAAATAAACGGATTAATAGGAAGAAATTTAGAAGAACAATTTAGCAGAATACAAGCCAACCAATCTATGCAAGAATATTTAGCACAAAATAATTTGGTTGCTATTGAAGGGGTAGATACAAGAGCATTGGTGGCACACGTAAGAACCAAAGGTGCTATGAATTGTATTATATCCTCAGACGAACAAGATATTACAATTTTAATAAATAAATTAGCTAATTGCCCCAATATGGATGGTTTAGAATTAGCAAGCACCATAAGTACTAATCAACCTTATGAGTTGGGTAATAAAGAAGCAGAAATAAAAATTGCAGTTTTAGATTTTGGCATTAAGAAAAATATTTTAAACTGTTTAGTGGAAAGGGGAGTAAGCGTTAAAGTTTTTCCAGCTACAACTTCTATTAGCGAATTAAAAGCATATAATCCTAATGGATATTTCCTATCTAATGGCCCAGGAGACCCTGCTGCAATGCAGTATGCCATTAATACAGTAAAAGAAATTTTAGAAGAAAACAAACCTGTATTTGGTATTTGTTTAGGGCATCAATTATTGGCATTAGCAAACGGAATTGCAACATTTAAAATGCATCATGGACATAGAGGGCTAAACCATCCTGTAAAAAACTTAATTACAGGTAAATGTGAAATAACAACACAAAATCATGGTTTTGGTGTACAACCAAATTCAGTAAAAGAAAATGAATTGGTTGAAATAACTCATATAAATTTGAATGATGAAAGTATTGAAGGAATAAGGCTTAAAAACAAGCCGGCATTTTCTGTTCAATACCATCCAGAAGCTACACCTGGCCCTCATGATAGTAGATACTTATTTGATGATTTTATTGCAATGATGCAATAAGCATATTTTATCATCGTGTAGTAATACATTATTTGTAGTTTATAGATTGTAGTTATGTCATTTTTTCCTATTCCTTTTAACGGCAAACTATTTGTACAATACTCCTAAACCCAATAAAATGGATATGGAAGAAAAAGATATAAAGGCAAATGAAGCCACAGAAAGCACCATGAATATTAATGCTGACGAAAATGCAGCAGGTACTACACATTTGAATGACAATGTGGAAGAAAGTGCTGTAGATAAACTAAAAGTAGAATTAAATGAACAAAAAGATAAATACTTAAGATTAGCCGCCGATTTTGATAACTACAGAAAAAGGACTGCAAAAGAAAAATATGAATTAATAGACTCTGCCAGTAAAGATGTTATTCTTTCTTTATTAGATGTTTTAGATGATATTGACCGTGCTGAAATACAATTAGAAAATACAACAGATTTTGAACAAAATAAAGAAGGCGTTAAACTAGTATTTAATAAGTTAAAGTCAGCTTTACAAAGCAAAGGATTAAAATCTTTTGAAAGCATACATACAGATTTTGATGTAGAAAAACATGAAGCTATTTCAGAAATTGATGCACCAAGCAACAACTTACAAGGAAAAGTTTTAGACGAAATTCAAAAAGGGTATTATATAAAAGATAAAATTATTCGTTTTGCAAAAGTTGTAGTAGGAAAATAGAATAAAACTTTAGTGTTTGAAACACAAACCAACAAGCCATGTCAAAAAGAGATTATTACGAAATATTAGGTGTGTCAAAATCATCCTCGCCCGATGAAATTAAAAAAGCATATAGAAAAGTTGCTATGCAATATCACCCAGATAGAAACCCTGGAGATAAAGCAGCCGAAGAAAAATTTAAAGAAGCAGCCGAGGCGTATGAAGTACTAAGCGATACAGATAAAAAAGCAAAATACGATAGATATGGCCATCAGGCTTTTGGCCCAGGAACAGGTGGTGGAGGCTTTCATAACACTAATATGGAGGATATTTTCAGCCATTTTGGAGATATATTTGGAGATGGAATGTTTGGAGATTTTTTTGGTGGAGGAAGAAGAAGTAGTGGGGCTGGTGCTAGAACAAGAGGCCAAAGAGGTAGCAATTTAAGAATAAAATTAAAGCTCACTTTTGCAGAAATTGCAAACGGTGTAACCAAACAAGTGAAGGTAAAAAAATATATTATTTGTACAACTTGTGGTGGCAATGGAGCAAAAGATAAAAATAGTTTACAAACATGTACAACTTGTGGTGGTAATGGACAAGTTCGTAAAGTGCAAAATACTTTCTTAGGTCAAATGCAAACCGTAACCACTTGCTCTACATGTAATGGAGAAGGCTCTACAGTTACTTCAAAATGTACAGCATGTAAAGGAGAAGGGAGAGTATATGGAGAAGAAACAATTAGTATTGATATACCAGCAGGCGTACAAGCAGGTATGCAACTTAGTATGAGTGGTAAAGGCAATGCTGGAGAAAGAGGAGGGTCTTACGGCGATTTAATTATTCAAATAGAAGAAGAACAACATACCGATTTACAAAGAGATGGATTAAACGTTGCATACGATTTACATATCTCATTTCCTGAAGCAACTTTTGGAACCAATATAGAAGTTCCAACTATTGACGGAAGAGCAAAAATAAAAATTCCGCCAGGTACACAAAGTGGCAAAATTTTCAGGCTTAAAGGGAAAGGATTTCCTGAAGTGCAAGGTTATGGTAGAGGCGACCAATTAGTAAATGTAAATGTTTGGACTCCTCAAAACTTAACATCTGAAGAGAAAGCGATATTAGAAAAATTAAACAATAGCCCTAATTTTAAACCTCAGCCTTCTAAAAACGATAAAAGTTTTTTTGAAAAAATTCGGGAAGCATTTAATTAACATTTTTAAGCCTTGTAAAAGGCTTTTTTAATGTTTCCTCCTCTGGATTTTAATATAGATATGAATTATGGCTTTACTTTAAACTAATTAGTTGTAAAGCCCATGAAGCAATTTATAAAAAGGAAATAATACTATTTAACTGTTTTAATTTTTAAATATCAATAGTATAAACCTGCCCCTAAACTTTAAATACTATTCTTCAAAAAATCAAAAAATCAAAGTATATTGACTTATTTTCAAACTCTTCCTATTATATTATTTGTACTTTAGCCTTTTCTAATACAGTATTTATTTTATATAATTGCATAGCAATAGCATATTATGGTACAAAAATTAGTAGCCTTTTATGGTGATACAAATACCTACACTCATGTAAATAAAAATAACTTTTTTATAGAGGCAAGTAATGGGCATTACGTATGTTGGGTAAGAACAGAAAAGGATAATAGTATTGCTGCAGTAGAAGTATTTACTGTTGAAGATGAAGCGAATTTTGACTGGAATGATATTTTTTATGAAATAGGCAAACAGTCATCGTTACATGATAAAAGCTATAACCTTGTAACAATTTTTTACCATAATAACGAAAACGTTTTAGTGCCTGCACATAAATTTAATGCATCTAACGCCGATGCATACTTAGATTTAATGTTTGGAGCTAAAGAAAATACTGTAGTAAAATATGATAGTGTTGATTTTGGAGGTGAACTTATGTACAATGTGTACAGAGTAAATGCATTATTAAATACTATGGTTAAAACTAATTTTTTAACAGTTACCGAATTTCACCACTACTCTGGGTTACTTAAACACTTAACCATTGAAGATAAAAAGCTACAGGGTAATAATATAAATATTTATTTCTACCATCAATCATTTTCTGTTATTGTACTAAAAAATAATAAACTACAAATTGCACAAAGCTTTAAGTTTAGCTGCCCCGAAGATGTGTTGTACTATTGCTTAAACCTAAATAATACTTTTAAACTTTCTACACAAGCCGATCCAATAATTATATCTGGGTTTATTGAACAAAATGGTGCCATTATAAATTTATTAAACCAACATTTTTCAAATGTATTAATTGCATCTCCCAATGCCGATGAAATGGCATTTGAAACTAATGCACAATTTCCAGCATATTATTTTACCCCATTTTTTAATTTACAAGTATGAGAATAATTTCAGGAAAATTTGGAGGAAGAAAAATAAATCCACCTTCAAAAATGCCTCATACTCGTCCTACAACAGATATTGCCAAAGAAGGATTATTTAATATTCTGCAAAATAGAATTTCTTTCGATCAAATAAAAACATTAGATCTTTTTGGTGGTACAGGAAGTATTAGTTACGAATTAGCATCACGTGGTGCTAGCCATTTAACCATTGTAGAAAAAGATGCTGTTATGTACAATTTTATAAAAAATAATATTGCACAATTAAAAATTGAAAATTGCCAGGTTTTTAAGTTAGATATTTTTAATTTTTTAGCAACCTGTACAGAAAAGTACGATTTTATTTTTGCTGGTCCACCTTATGCATTAGGCTCTATTGATGAAATTCCTAAAATAATTATGCAAAAACAGCTACTTGCACCCAATGGTTATTTTGTGTTAGAACATACCCCAAGAAACAATTATGAAACATTTACAGGCTTTTCTTTTGTAAGAAATTATGGCACTACATTGTTCAGCTTTTTTATTGCTGAATAAAATGATCTTAAATAAAATATTTTAAAATAAAATATCATGTACATTAACTTTATTTTTGTTTAAATCTTTTACATTGAGCCTAACAATTCATACCAACAATTTAATAAAAACATATAAGAGCAGAACTGTTGTAAATAACGTTAGCATAAAATTACAACAAGGCGAAATAGTTGGCTTACTTGGTCCAAATGGTGCTGGTAAAACAACTACTTTTTATATGGTGGTTGGCTTAATAAAACCAGATGATGGGAATGTGTTATTAAATGATAGTAATATTACAAAATTACCAATGTACAAACGTGCCCAAATGGGCATAGGTTATTTACCACAAGAGGCAAGTGTTTTTAGAAAACTATCTGTTGAAGACAACATTATGAGTGTATTAGAAATGACTAAAAAAAATAAAACGCAACGAAAAGAAAAATTAGAAGAATTGCTAGATGAGTTTCACTTACATCATGTAAGAAAAAATAATGGAGATAGTTTAAGTGGTGGGGAAAGAAGAAGAACAGAAATTGCAAGAGCATTAGCAGTGGATCCTAAATTTATTTTATTAGATGAACCTTTTGCAGGTGTTGACCCAATTGCTGTAGAAGATATACAAAGTGTAGTTGCAAAGCTGAAGTATAAAAATATAGGAATATTAATTACCGACCATAACGTTAACGAAACCCTTTCTATTTGCGATAGAGCCTATTTATTAATTGATGGTAAAATATTTAAACATGGCACTGCCGAAGAATTGGCAAATGATGATCAGGTAAAACGTTTATACCTTGGAACTAATTTTGAATTAAAACGAAAAGATTGGATAATTGAAATGGGAAATTCCCAATAATAAATTATTTACTTTCATATTACCATTGATTTTCAGTTTCATTCTCCTTAATATTATTTTACAATTTTCCTTCCTTCTTAATTTTCAAAAAAATATCACTTTCAAGTATTTTTTTCTTATCATTGCTTAACTTGCTAACGTTATTTTTAAAATGAAACTGCTTAGTCCTGCCATATCAAGGCTTGCTCGTTTACGTTATTGGAGAATAGAGCAATGGCTGCAAAACCCCTTTGCAGCACAAAGAGAAGTATTGCAAGATTTAGTAACCCATGCCCAATATACAGAGATAGGCAGAAAGTATGGGTTAACCAATTTATTTAAAATAAGAGACTTTAAAAAAGCAGTTCCAATTCATACATACGATGATCTTAAGCCATATATAGAAAGGCTAATGCAAGGCGAACAAAATTTACTTTGGAACACACCTGTTTATTGGTTTGCAAAAAGCAGTGGTACAACCAGCGATAAAAGTAAGTTTATTCCTGTAACTGAAGAAAGCCTTACCAATTGCCATTATCAAGGTACAAAAGATGTATTAAGTACTTATTATCATCTAAATCCTAATAGCGATTTACTTACAGGTAAAGGATTATTAATTGGAGGAAGCCATCAAATTTTACCAGTAAATAATGAAGCATCTTATGGCGATTTAAGTGCAGTACTTTTTCAAAACACACCCATTTGGGCAAACTGGTTAAGAACACCAGAACTATCCATTGCTTTAATGGATGATTGGGGCGAAAAAGTAGAAGCTATAGCAAAAAATACCATTCAAGAAAATGTTACTTCTATATCAGGTGTTCCAACATGGACATTGGTACTTATTAAAAGAATTTTAGAAATTACAGGTAAACAAACACTTAAAGAAGTTTGGCCAAATTTAGAGTTGTACTTGCATGGGGGAGTTTCATTTACACCTTATAAAGAACAGTTTAAACATTTAATAGGAAACGAAATTCGTTACCTCAATTCTTACAATGCCAGCGAAGGCTTTTTTGCTGCTCAAAATAATTTTGATGACGAAGGAATGTTATTGTTTTTAGATAATGGTGTTTTTTATGAATTTTTACCAATTGAAGAATATGGTAAAGAAAACCCCGAAACCATTGGATTAAGAGATGTAGAAATTGGCAAGCAATATGCTTTGGTAATTTCAACTAATGGTGGTTTATGGAGGTACTTAATTGGTGATACTATAGAGTTTACATCTTTAAACCCATTTAAAATAAATGTATCTGGCAGATTAAAACATTTTATTAATGCCTTTGGCGAAGAAGTAATTGTAGATAATACTGATAAAGCTATTGCACAAGCCTGTAAAAAATGTAATGCAAAAGTGAATGATTATACTGCTGCACCAATTTACTTTACTAATAATAGCAATGGTGCACACGAATGGTTGATTGAGTTTGAACAGTTACCTACTTGTTTAAAAGAATTTACTTATGAACTAGATTGTGCATTAAAAAATATTAATAGCGATTATGAAGCTAAAAGACATTTAGATATTGCATTAAGAATGCCTATTGTGCAGGCTGTAGATAAATCGGTTTTTACAAACTGGTTAAAAAGTAAAAACAAATTAGGTGGGCAACATAAAGTGCCAAGGTTAAGTAACGATAGAAAATATATTGATGAAATAAAACAATTCATTAATAATTAGCACTCTTTTCTAAAAAAATTACTCCTAATTCAAAGTTCATTTTTCTTTTTTACTACAATTTCATTTTCATTCAAAAACTTTCATTAATTTGTATTAATTATTATTTTTTAATTGAATAATAAAAACCACCCAATAAAAGTAAACTTATGAAATTGTTAGAAAATAAAACCTCCATTGTTACAGGAGCAGCTCGTGGTATAGGTGCAGCCATTGCAGTAAAACTTGCAGAGCATGGTAGTAATATTGCTTTTAGCTATGTTAGTGATAGTAGTGCAGCCAAAGCAGCAGAATTAGAAAATCAGTTAACAGCATTAGGAGTAAAAGCTAAAGCCTATAAAAGCAATGCAGGAGACTTTGCCCAATGCGAAACCTTTGTTAATGAGGTAATGGCAGATTTTGGAAATATTGATGTTTGTGTAAACAATGCAGGCATAAGCAAAGATAATTTATTACTAAGAATGACTGCTGAACAATGGGATGATGTAATGAACATCAATCTTAAAAGCGTTTTTAATATTACAAAATTGGTTACACGCCCAATGATGAAGGCTAAGGCTGGTAGCATAATTAATATGAGTTCAATTATTGGTATTAGAGGAAATGCAGGCCAAAGTAGCTATGCAGCAAGTAAAGCAGGTATAATTGGCTTTACAAAAAGTGTAGCTTTAGAGTTGGGTAGTAGAAATATTAGATGTAATGCCATTGCACCAGGCTTTATTGAAACAGATATGACACATTATTTAAAAGATGGTGATGCTGCAAATGATTTTTTAAAGAAAATACCACTTGGCAGATTTGGTAAAGCAGATGAAATTGCCAATACAACTTTATTTCTTGCTAGCGATATGAGTTCTTATATTACAGGACAAGTGTTAAGTGCATGTGGTGGATTAAACATTTAAAAACCATCTAACCTTTCAATTTAAAAAATAGTTTTCAATTATACTGAAAACTATTTTTCATTATTTTTGATTTATACAGTTATGGTACATTGCTTATTATATTATTGCTGCTAATAGTTTTTTATTTTACTATAATACATTTGCATACTTAACTATTCTAAAATTTTATTTCAAAAAATATTTATGCCTCTCAAAATTTATAATTCACTTACCCGTAAAAAAGAAGAGTTTAAACCAATCACACCAGGTTATGCAGGCATGTATGTTTGTGGACCAACTGTAAGTGGAGAAAGCCATTTAGGGCATGCAAGGCCTTATATTACTTTTGATGTGGTTTATAGATATTTACAGCATTTAGGGTACAAAGTACGATATGTAAGGAATATTACAGATGCAGGACATTTTGAAGAAGAAGGCAGAGCGGCAGAAGATAAAATTTCTACTAAAGCCATTTTAGAGAAATTAGAACCGATGGAATTGGTACAGAAATATACCAACATGTTTCATTGGGCTATGCAACAATTTAACAACATAGAACCAAGCATAGAACCCACTGCAACAGGGCATATTGTAGAACAAATAACCATGATTGAAAAAATTATTGCCGATGGTTATGCTTATGTAAATAACGGTTCAGTATATTTTGATGTAAATAAATATAATGAAGATTTTAGCAAAAAAGGAATGCCTTATGGTATGTTGAGTGGTAGAAATTTAGATGAACAATTAGATACTACAAGAGAGTTAGACAATCAAGATGAAAAAAGAAACAAAGCAGATTTTGCTTTATGGAAAAATGCACCGCCAGAACACATTATGCGTTGGAAAAGCCCTTGGGGCGAAGGTTTCCCAGGATGGCATATTGAATGTTCGGCAATGGCTACCAAATATTTGGGTACTCAATTTGATATACATGGTGGTGGCATGGACTTACAATTTCCACATCATGAATGTGAAATTGCCCAAAGTAGTGTATGCAATCATACAGCACCAGTTAGATATTGGATGCATAATAATATGATTACTATTAATGGCCGAAAAATGGGTAAAAGCTATAACAATGTAATTAAATTAAGTGAGCTATTTACAGGTAACCATCCTTTGTTAGAGCAAGCTTATCACCCAATGACTATTAGATTTTTTATTCTTCAATCGCATTACAGAAGCACTTTAGATTTTGGTAATGAAGCATTGCAAGCAAGCGAAAAAGCTTTTAAGCGTTTATGGGAAGCTTACGAAAATTTATTGAAAATAGAAGCTGGAAATTGGCAGGCAACAGACACAGCCTTAGACGAAAAAATAAACAAACAAATATCAGAGTTTACAACATTTATTGAAGATGATTTTAGCACTGCAAAAGTATTAGCAAATATGTTTGAAATAGTTCCAGTTATTAATGGAATTAAGAACAAACAATTACCAATTAACTCCATTAGTAGTGCAACAATTGCATTAATGAAACAGCAGTTTAAAATTTTTATTGAAGATATATTTGGCTTAACATATAATATTACTGGAGATATCAATATATTGAATGATGTATTACAGTTATTAATTGATATAAGAAAAGAAGCTAAAGCCAACAAAAATTTTGTTACCAGCGATACCATTCGCAACGAACTTTTACGATTGGGTGTACAATTAAAAGATGAAAAAGATGGAAATATAAGTTGGAGTATAGACTAATACACCACATAGTTTTT
>JAIBAV010000143.1 GCA_019695015.1 Chitinophagaceae bacterium | reverse complement strand
TTAATTTATAAATTACCTCTTAAATCTTGCTCTCTCTCTAAGGCTTCAAATAATGCTTTAAAATTTCCTTTACCAAAGCTTTTAGCTCCTTTTCGTTGTATAATTTCAAAAAATAAAGTAGGCCTATCTTCTAATGGTTTTGAAAAAATTTGTAATAAGTAGCCTTCTTCATCTCGGTCTATTAAAATGCCTAATTCACTTAGTGGTTTTAGGTCTTCATCAATTTTTCCAACTCTATCTAAAACTGTTTCATAATAGCTTGGTGGAATTTTTAAAAATTCTACCCCCCTATTTTGTAAATCTGTAACTGTTTCAATAATATTATTTGTTGCAATAGCTACGTGTTGTACACCTTCTCCATCATAAAAATCTAAATACTCTTCTACTTGGCTTTTTTTCTTGCCTTCTGCTGGTTCGTTGATAGGGAATTTTACAAATCCGTTTCCATTGCTCATTACTTTACTCATTAATGCTGAGTATTCTGTAGAAATATCGTTGTCATCAAAACTTAAAATATTTTTAAATCCTAAAACATCTTCATAAAACTTAACCCATGGGTTCATTTGATTCCAACCAACATTTCCTACACAATGATCTACATATAATAGTCCTGTACTTGCAGGGTTATAAGTTGAATTCCATTTTACATAGCCAGGCATAAATGCACCTTTGTAATTTTTTCTTTCAACAAAAATGTGTACTGTATCGCCATAAGTATGAATACCACTTAACACAACTTCTCCATCATTATCTTTTAAGGTAACAGGCTCTAAATAACTTTTACCGCCTCTTTTGGTTGTTTGATGCCATGCATCTGTAGCATCATCTACTCTTAATGCCAAAACCTTTACACCATCGCCATGTTTATAAATATGATCTGCAATGGGGTTATTTGTTTTTAAAGGAGTAGTAAGAACAAAAGTTAACTTGTTTTGACTAATTACATAGCTGGCTTTATCTTTTACACCTGTTTCTGGGCCAGCATAAGCCACACTTTGAAAACCAAAAGCAGTTTTATAGAAGTGAGCTGCTTGTTTGGCATTACCTACATAAAACTCTACATAATCGGTACCATGCAATGGTAAAAAATCATTTGCTGTTTGATCTGCAACTTTCCTTGCTACTGATGTTTCCATAATTGAAATAATATTAAAATAATAATTTAAAAAAGCGTGTCAAATGTAGTTTATTTAAGAATATTATACATGGATAAATAATTAAATTAACTTAAAAAAGCTGAATATGATTATACAAGTTTGTCAATTCAACTAAAAAAATTATTCTTCATTCTCATCTGCAAGTATTTCTCTAGTTTTAGTAAACTCATAGTAACTTAAAGTAGAAGTTATTGAACCTGTCATTCCACCTTCTTTTCTATTAAATAAACATTGATTATTTTCTCTTATAAAGAATTGGCAGAAAGGTTAATTATTACTGGCAAAGTGGTATCTATTATACTTTAAGTTCCATTATAACAGGTAGCATATAAATAACCCAAACCAAGTTTTTTATGAGATGCATCTAATCAGTATATATAATCTACAATTTGAAGCTGGTAAATAGAATAATTTACTTTTTTTGAATTAGACTTTCTAAAACATAATACACTGCCGGACAAAATGATGCATTTTTAAGTGTTAAATTGGTACGTTTTAATAACACATCTTCATCAGTATAGGGAAATCGTTTACAATCGCTAGGACGTTGCTCGTAAATAGTACAAGAATTATCTTTACCTAAAAAACTACAAGGAGCAGATTTTAGTACATAATCTCCATCAGTATCAATTGTTAGATAAGTATCTATAAAAATGCTTTCTTTTAGTTTTAAATGCTTACTAATTCTTTTAATATCAGTTGTTTTAAAACGTGGTGAATAGTTTTTACAACATGAAGCACATTGCAAACAATCTATTGTTTTAAAAGCTTCCTCATGTAATTGAGGCAGTTGCTTTATAAGCTTACTTTTATCTGCTTTTTGTAAAAAAAATTTATAACTCTTTTGATTTTCGGCACTTTTTTTCTGCCAATTTTCATTTATTTCAATTGCCATAGGCAAATGTATTTATTTAAACTAGTTAAACATTAATTTTCATTCTCACTTTATTATAAAATTGATTACTTTGTTTTATTATGGAGGCAGTTAAAGAAAATATTCTCTTACTAATTTCTACACCAATTTATTTAATAATTATTTGTATTGAATTACTTATATCTAACTATGGTAGTAGAAAATTGTATTCCTTAAAAGATACAGTTACCAATATTTATTTAATGCTATTAAATAGTATTATTGATTTAGCTTTTAGAAGCATTTATATTGGAGTTATTTTTACTTTTTTTTATAAATACAGAATAATTAATAATTGGCAATCAGCTATTTGGTATTGGCTTTTTTTATTATTAGCAGAAGATTTTTTATATTATTGGCTACATAGGTTTGATCATAAAATAAGATTTTTTTGGGCAGCTCATGTAACGCATCACTCTTCTCAAAAAATGAATTTTACAGTAGGTTTTCGTTCATCTGTTTTTCAGCCACTATATAGGTTTATTTATTTTATTCCATTACCCTTACTTGGTTTTAAACCTTTAGACATTGTATTTATGTATTCTGCTACTCAAATTTGGGGCATTTTTGTACATACCGAATTAGTTAGAAATATGGGTTGGTTAGAGTATATATTTGTTACACCATCTCATCATCGAGTACATCATGGAAGCAATGCAAAATACATTGATAAAAACATGGGAATGTTTTTAATTATTTGGGATAAACTTTTTGGTACATTTCAAAAAGAATTAGATAATAATGAGTATGAACCAATTAAATATGGTTTAACTACTGAAATTACCAACCCAAATGCAATGAATATTATTTTTCATGAATGGAACCAAATTCGTAAAGATTTGGCTCAGCCTAAATTATCCTTTAAACAAAAATGGCTTTATATTTTTGGGAAACCAGGGTATAAACACCATGATAAGAGTTGATTTTTTGTAGAAATAAATTTTCTTTTTTTACATTTAATAACAACTTTTTCTATACCTATAACAATCAATTAAAAATAAAATAGGAACTCGTACATTTGCCGCAATTTTTTAAGACCTCACTATTTAAAAATATATTTTTTATGAACTTATTTAATCAGCAAAATAACGAATTTACTAACAGGCATATTGGAACAACAAATTCTACAGAAGTAGCTAAAATGTTACAAACAATTGGTATTGAAAGTATTGATGAGTTAGTTAATAAAACAGTGCCTACTGGCATTAGGTTAAACAACGAATTAAATACACCACCTGCAATTAGCGAGTTTGAATATTTAAATGAACTTAAATTAGTTGCAGCAAAAAATAAGGTTTTTAAAACTTATATTGGACAAGGGTATTATAACACTATTACACCTAGTGTTATTTTAAGAAATGTTTTTGAAAATCCAGGCTGGTACACACAATATACTCCTTATCAGGCAGAAATTTCTCAGGGTAGATTAGAAAGTTTATTAAACTTTCAAACAATGGTTTGCGATTTAACAGGATTGCCATTAGCCAATGCTTCATTATTAGATGAAGGAACTGCTGCTGCAGAAGCCATGAACATGTTATTTAATGCTGCTGAAAGCGATTCAAAAAAGAAATTTTTTGTGGACGAAGCAATATTTCCTCAAACAATAGATGTTATAAAAACAAGGGCTATTCCTGTGCAAATTGAATTAGTTTTTGGAGATTATAAAAATGCAATAATTGATGAAAATTATTTTGGTGCAATTGTACAATATCCAAATAACAATGGCTCTATAGAAGATTATAGCAATTTTATTCAACAGGCTCATACAGTTGGTGCAGGTGTAGTAATGGCTACAGATTTATTAGCATTAACTTTATTAAAATCACCAGGAGAGCTAGGAGCTGATGTTGTTGTTGGTAATGCACAACGTTTTGGTGTTCCTATGGGCTTTGGCGGTCCACATGCAGGTTTTTTTGCAGCAAAAGAAGAGTTTAAACGTGGTATGCCTGGTAGAATAATTGGAGTAAGTATAGATGCACAAGGTAACAGAGCTTTACGTATGGCTTTACAAACAAGAGAGCAACATATTAAGAGAGAAAAAGCAACTAGTAATATTTGTACTGCTCAAGCTTTATTAGCCAATATGGCTGCTATGTATGCTGTTTATCATGGTGCACAGGGATTAAAAGATATTGCTACAAGAGTGGCAATGCTTACACAAGTTTTAAATAATTCATTAAATGAGTTAGGCTTTACTAATATCAATACTTGTTATTTTGATACTGTTATCATTAAAGCAGATAAAAACATTATTCAACCAATAGCAGAAAAAAATCAGATTAATTTTAGATATTTTTCCAACGGATTAATTGGAATTAGCCTTGATGAAACAACCACCCAAAAAGACGTTTTAGATATTGTGTATGTATTTGCAGAAAGTTTAGGAAAAGATGAAGCGGAAATTGAATTTGATAGTGATTTGGTATTAACCTCTATTCCAAATTTTGCAAAAAGAACTTCTAATTATTTAACACATCCAGTTTTTAATACCCATCATAGTGAAAGTCAAATGATGCGTTATATAAAACAATTAGAAAACAAAGATTTATCTCTTAATACTAGCATGATTTCATTAGGTAGCTGTACTATGAAATTAAATGCAGCAACAGAAATGATACCTGTTAGTTGGGCAGAGTTTGGTCAATTACATCCTTTCCTTCCAACAAATCAGTCAGAAGGGTATCAACAAATAATTCAAGAACTCTCCAGCTTTTTATGTGAAATTACAGGCTTTGATGCTTGTAGCCTTCAACCTAATAGTGGTGCACAAGGAGAATATGCAGGATTATTAACTATAATGGGTTATCATATTGCTAATAATAATGCTCATAAAAATGTGGTATTAATTCCAATTTCTGCACATGGCACAAACCCAGCTAGTGCAGTTTTAGCAGGTATGAAAGTAGTTGTAGTAAAAAGTAATGAAGATGGCACTATCGACATTTCTGATTTGAAAGCAAAAGCAGAACAATATAAAGATAATTTAGGAGCATTAATGGTTACTTACCCTAGTACTTATGGTGTATTTGAAGAAGGTATAAAAGAAATTTGTAGTATAGTACATGCAAATGGAGGACAAGTGTATATGGATGGAGCTAATATGAATGCTCAAGTGGGTTTAACATCTCCTGGAATTATTGGTGCAGATGTTTGCCATTTAAATTTACATAAAACTTTTGCAATACCACATGGTGGTGGTGGCCCAGGTGTTGGTCCTATTTGTGTTAAATCTCATTTAGCTAAATACTTACCTGGTCATGTTTCATTCAATAACAATGCAGTTGGGGCTGTTTCTGCTGCACCTTATGGCAGTGCTTCTATTTTATTAATTAGTTATGCATATATTAAGTTATTAGGAAATGTTGGAATAAAGAATGCTACCAAGTATGCAATTTTAAATGCAAATTATATGAAAGCTAGATTAAACAACCACTACTCTATTTTATATACTGGTGCGAATGGCACTTGTGCACATGAGTTTATTGTAGATTTAAGACCATTTAAACAAACAGCAGGAATTGAAGCAGAAGATGTAGCAAAGCGTTTAATTGATTATGGATTTCATGCACCAACCATGAGCTTTCCTGTTGCAGGCACTATAATGATTGAGCCAACAGAAAGTGAAGATAAAGCAGAATTAGACAGATTTTGTGATGCTTTAATCTCTATAAGAGAAGAAATTGCTGCAATAGAAGATGGCAGAAGCGATAAATTAGATAATCCTTTAAAAAATGCTCCTCACACACAAGCAGTTGTTTGTGCAGATGAATGGACAAAAAAATATACTAGACAACAAGCTGCATTTCCGTTATTTTATGTTTCTCAAAATAAATTTTGGCCAAGTGTAGCAAGGGTAAATAATACACATGGTGATAGAAATTTAATTTGCACTTGTGAGCCTGTAGAGAGTTATGTAGAAGCCTAAAAAATTTTAGTACACTCCTTTTCAATTTAGGATATAAAAAAATCCTCATTCTTTATCAGAATGAGGATTTTTTTTAGGCTGATGGTTTATGCATCTTTACCATGACAGGCTTTGTACTTTTTACCACTACCACAAGGGCAAAGGTCATTTCTGCCTATTTTGGGTGCAGCAATTACAGGTTGTTGTTTAACATTGGCAGATGGATCGTAATAATCGTTTTCATTTGCTCCATAGCTATCTCCCCTGCTATCAATATCATCTTTGTTATTGCTTGTTTTGCTTAAATCTGTTTTTTGCTGTCTGCCTTCTTTTAGTTGCTGCCCTTCTTCATCTGATGGAATACCACAATGACACAAAAACTCCACAATATTTTTATTTACTTCGGCATTCATGTTTTCAAATAAATTGTATGCCTCCATTTTGTAAATAACCAATGGGTCTTTTTGTTCGTAAGTTGCCGTTTGTACACTTTGCTTTAAATCATCCATAGCTCTTAAATGTTCTTTCCACGCTTCATCTATAAGTGCTAATGCAAGGTTTCTTTCTAAAGAGTCTAAAAGTTCTACACCTTCTGAGTCTAATGTTTTTTGCATAGATGCAAGTACCTGTAAGGTTTTTTTACCATCGCTAAAAGGTACTACCACATTTTCAATATTGTTACCTTGGTGTAAACGAATATTTTTAAATACAGGAACCGATTTTAAGGCTATTTCTTGTTTTTTTCTTTGGTAATTATTTATTGCTTCTGAATATAACTTTTCTGTTAATGAATTATCGTTGGCTTTGTTAAGTTCTTCAATATTGATGCTTGTATCTATACCAAAATTTACAATAACCGCTAATTTAAAACCTTCAAAATCATTAATAGCTTTAAAATTATTAATTAAACCTTTTGCCACACTGTAAAAAGCATTATCAATATCTAAGGCTAATCTTTTACCAAATAATGCATGATGACGTTTGGTATAAATAACAGTTCTTTGTTTATTCATTACATCATCGTACTCTAATAGCCTTTTTCTGATACCAAAGTTGTTTTCTTCAACTTTTCTTTGAGCTCGTTCAATACTTTTTGTAATCATACTATGCTGTATAACCTCTCCTTCCTTATATCCTGCAAAATCCATCACTTTTGCAATTCTTTCGCTGCCAAACATTCTCATTAAATCATCTTCTAACGCAACAAAAAATTGAGAAGAACCTGGATCTCCTTGACGGCCTGCACGTCCACGAAGCTGTCTATCTACCCTTCTGGATTCATGTCTTTCTGTGCCTATAATTGCCAACCCACCAGCTTCTTTAACATTAGGCCCAAGTTTAATATCTGTACCACGACCAGCCATATTGGTAGCAATTGTTACTGCACCTGCTAAACCTGCTTCAGCAACAATTTGAGCTTCTCTGGCATGTTGCTTAGCGTTTAATACATTATGTGGAATTTGTTTTTGGCGTAACATTCTGCTAAGTAATTCACTTATTTCTACAGATGTTGTACCAACCAGTGATGGCCTACCTGCTTCTTTTTGTTTTACAATTTCATCTATTACAGCACCAAACTTTTCTCTTTTTGTTTTATACACTTTATCTTGCTCATCTTCTCTTATTAAAGTTTTATTAGTTGGAATTGAAACTACATCTAATTTATAAATATCCCAAAGTTCAGCAGCTTCAGTCTCTGCAGTACCTGTCATTCCTGCTAATTTATGGTACATTCTAAAATAGTTCTGTAAGGTTACTGTGGCGTATGTTTGAGTAGTTGCTTCAATTTTCACGTTTTCTTTAGCTTCAATAGCCTGGTGCAATCCATCACTATATCTTCTTCCTTCCATAATACGACCAGTTTGTTCATCAACTATTTTTACTTGGTCTTCAATTACTACATATTCATCATCTTTTTCAAATAAAGTATATGCTTTTAGTAATTGTTGAACAGTATGTATTCTATCTGCCTTTATAGAATATTCGGTAATTACAACTTCTTTTTTATGTAATTTTTCATCGGTTGTATAATTTGAATTATTCTCTATTTCTGCCAATGCAACACTTATATCAGGAAGTATGAAGAAATTAGGATCTTCACCGGAACGAGTTATTAGCACAATTCCTTTATCGGTAAGTTCAACACTATTGTTTTTCTCATCAATGTAAAAATATAATTCAGCATCGGCTTTAGGCATTTCTTTTTGCTGATCGGCTAAATAATAATTTTCTGTTTTTTGAAGCTTTACTCTAATACCTGGTTCACTTAAAAACTTGATTAAAGCTGTATTTTTTGGTAAGCCTCTATGAGCCCTGAATAATGCTAAACCACCATCTTTGGGGTCATCATTACCTTCTGCAATTTTCTTTTTAGCTTCAATTAAAAATTGGTTTACACTTTTTTTCTGGGCTTCTACTATTCTTTCAATTCTTGGTTTAAGTTCAAAGAATTGCTCCGTACTAGTATCTTTTCCTACTGGGCCGCTAATAATTAAAGGAGTTCTAGCATCATCTATTAAAACACTATCCACTTCATCTACCATGGCATAATGATGTTTACGTTGAACCATTTCATCTGGGTTATGTACCATGTTATCTCTAAGATAATCAAACCCAAACTCATTATTAGTACCATAAGTTATATCTGCTAAATAGGCATTTCTTCTATCTTCTGTATTAGGCTCATGTTTATCTATACAATCAACTGTCAAGCCAAGCCATTCAAATATTGGTCCATTCCATTCACTATCACGTTTTGCTAAATAATCGTTTACAGTTACAATATGCACCCCTTCTCCTGCTAGAGCATTAAGATAAGCAGGTAATGTTGATACCAATGTTTTACCTTCTCCTGTAGCCATTTCAGATATTTTACCTTGATGAAGTACTGAGCCACCAATTAGCTGCACATCATAATGTACCATATTCCATATTATCTGACCACCTGCTGCTATCCAAGTATTTTTAAAAATGGATTGGTCTCCATCAATGGTTACATAATCTTTTTGAACACTTAAGTCTCTATCTAAATTAGTTGCAGTAGATTTTAGTTCTGTATTATTAGTAAACCTAAATGCAGTTTCTTTTACTACAGCAAAAGCTTCGGGTAATAATTTTTCTAAAACTTCTTCTATCTTTTTATCTCTGTCTTTCTTAAGTTTATCAATCTCGCTATATAAAATATCTTTTGAATGAACATCTTGAACAGGTAAATTATCAGCAGTTAATTTTTTATCTTCAATGATGGTATCAATTTCAGTTAAATAATCTTTTATTCTTTGCTTAAATTCAGTAGTTTTATTACGCAATTCATCATTTGTAAGTAACTGGTATTGCTTAAAGAAGTCATTAATTTTTATAATATAGGGTTGAATGGCTGCAACATCTTTTTCACTTTTATTACCTCCTAAAAGTTTTGATAGAAACTTAATCATATTGGTTATTATTTATGCACTTTTCTTCTGTAATAATCTCTTTTATCCTACTTCAATTAATACTAATAATTGTGCAATTAAATTTTAGTTATTCTTTTATATTTCTTGAAAAAACTTAGTAGAAAATTTTATGCCTAATTTATTTTACATAAAAATGGTTACATCTAAAACAAATTATTAGCCAAATTGGCACTAATGCTTTTTAAGGCTGCCAAAGTTAACAGATTTTAGAATATTGAAATGTACTAAAATGCTAAAATTTTTAACTAGTTTAAGCCAGTAAATTTAATACATGCTTAATTCTTGTTATAGTTTGTTCTTTGCCAATAATATTGGCAATATCAAAAACTGCAGGGCCAAATTTTCCACCTACAAGCATTATTCTAAAAGGCAACATCAGTTCGCCATGTTTTAAACCATTGGCTGATGCTAAATTTTTAAACTCTTGTTCTAATATGGATGTACTCCAATCAAAGTTGGTATTTAACCAATTCAAATATTCCTCAAAAAAATGTTGTTTATTATTATCCCATTTTGGTTTAATAGCAGCTACATCAACATTTATAGGGGCTTTAAAAAAATAAGAAGTTTGTTGTTCAAAATCTGCAATAAAAGTGCATCTATCTTTAGTTAAATTAATAACTTGATTAATATAAGAATCTGAATATCCTACTGTTAAACTTCCTAAAACATTTTTAACTTGAAGGTTTAAACTATTAATATCTAGTTTCATTATCCATGCATGGTTAAACCATTTGGCTTTTTCATAATCAAATTTTGCCCCTCCTTTATGAACACGTTCAATAGAAAATTTTTCTACCATTTCTTGTAACGTAAATATTTCTTGTTCTGTGCCATCATTCCATCCTAACATAACCAACATATTTAAGAAGGCTTGTGGTAAAAAACCACGTTCTTTAAAGCCAACTGTTGTTTCATTTGTTTTAGGGTCGTACCAGTCCTTGGCAAATACAGGAAATCCAAGTCTATCGCCATCTCTCTTACTTAATTTACCATTACCATCTGGTTTTAAAATTAAAGGTAAATGAGCCCATTGAGGCATATTGTTTAATCCGAATAAATACTTCCAAAGTAAAATATGTACTGGAGCACTTGGTAGCCATTCTTCTCCTCTAAATGCATGGCTTATTTGCATTAAATAATCATCTACTACAACAGCTAAATGATACGTTGGCATTCCATCTGCTTTTAATAAAACTTTATCATCTACCAACGAAGAGTTAAAATGAATTTCGCCTCTTATCATATCATTAAAACGGATGTCTTCATTGTGTGGCATCTTCATTCTTATAACATAAGGTAGCCCAGATTTCAGTAATTCTTTGGTTGTAGTTTCATCTAATACCAAAGAGTTTTTCATACCCTCTCTAGTAATATGGTTGTATTGGAAATTAGGAATGCTGTTACGTTTTAACTCAAGTTCGTTAGCAGTATCAAATGCATAATAAGCAAAACCATCCTCCACAAGTTTAAGTGCATATTGCTTATATAAATCTTTTCTTTGGCTTTGTTTATATGGTGCAAAATTACCTCCATGCAAAGGACTTTCATCAGGCACTAATCCACACCAATCTAAGGTATCATAAATATATTGTTCAGCACCTTCTACAAATCTTGTTTGGTCTGTATCTTCAATTCTTAATACAAATTCGCCATTATGTTGCTTAGCAAATAAATAATTAAACAAAACTGTTCTTACACCACCTAAATGTAAGCCACCTGTTGGGCTTGGAGCAAAACGAACACGTACTTTTTTATTCATAAGTTTGCAAAGATAAGCCCTTCGTTTTTTTCCTTATTTTCGCAACACTAATTTGTTTGTTTATGAATGTTAGAACAATGGCAGATATGATGGCAAATAATGAAACGCCTGAAATTTTATTTTGGATTGGTTGTGCTGGTAGCTTTGACCAACGTGCACAAAAAATAACTAAAGCCTTTGCTGCTATATTAGATAAAACAGGTATTAAATACGCAATTTTAGGTAAAGAAGAAGCATGTACTGGCGACCCTGCAAGAAGAGCTGGTAATGAATTTCTATTTCAAATGATGGCCTATCAAAATATCCAAATTCTAAATGGATATGGAATAAAAAAAATTGTAACAACCTGCCCACATTGTTTAAATATAATGAAAAATGAATACCCCGAATTAGGGGGTAATTACGAAGTAATACATCATACAACTTTACTACAACAACTAATTAATGATGGTAAAATTAAACTTAAAGAAGGTGGCAGCTTTAAAGGCAAAAAAATTACTTATCACGATAGTTGTTATTTAGGTAGAGCCAATAATATTTATGAAGCACCCAGAAAAGTTTTAGAAGCTTTAGATGCTGAATTAGTTGAAATGAAACGTTGTGGCAGCAAAGGTTTATGCTGTGGTGCAGGTGGTGCACAAATGTTTAAAGAAGAAGAAGCAGGAAATAAAAGAATAAATATTGAACGTACAGAGGAAGCATTAGAAACAAAAGCAAACTTTATTGCATCTGCCTGTCCTTATTGCAATACAATGATGACCGATGGTGTAAAACTAAAAGAAAAAGAAGCAGATGTGCAAGTATTAGATATAGCAGAAATGATTGCCAACGAAATGGAATAATTTTATAAAAAATTAATGAATGAAAAACTTTAACGTAAAAAAATTTATAAAAGCAACCTTAATATTACTACCTATTTTGCTTTTGGTTGATATAGTGTACGACATGATTTTTAAAGAATTAATTCTTAAAGAAACCTTTGCAATGAAAAATTTATTTTTCAAAATTGCAGCTTCTTTAGTTGGTGCTTATTTTTTTGCCACTTCTAAAACGAAAGAGGAAAACTAACTTTAATTTTTATTTCATAAAATAATTAATTATTTGAATGGATATTTCTTATTCACACCTAATTCCAACCAATTTTAGCGATAATGCAAAAGTTTGGATTTACCAAAGTAGTAGAAAATTTACAATAAACGAAGCTTTGCAAATTGAAGCTATTTTAGACGACTTTATTGCACAATGGCAAAGCCATGGCATACCTGTAAAAGGTTTTGCTACCCTGTTTTTTGGACAGTTTTTGGTTTTTATGGCAGATGATAATGTTGATGTTAGTGGCTGTAGCACTAGCTCCTCGGTGGATGTTGTAAAACAAGTTGAAAAAATATTTAATGTAGAAATGTTTAACCGACAAAATTTGGCATTTGTTGTTAAAGATGAAGTTCAGTTATTGCCTCTTGCACAGTTAAACTATGCATTATCCAATAGTTTTATTACAGCAAATACATTATATTTTAATAATACAGTTACCAATAAAAATACTTTGCTAAGTAATTGGATTATTCCAGTAAACAAGAGTTGGTTAAAAACTAAGTTAAGTAACCTTTCTGCATAACATAGAATTAAAATAAAATTTACACTTTTCATTTGTTAAAAAAGTAAGATGGGTATATACTTTAAGAAACTATTTTCTTGAATTTTTTTTTATTTATTTTTAGAATAGTATTACACATTGAATATCAATAAAATTCAATAATTTATTCATTTTTAATATTAGTTATTTTTCAAAAATTCCTTCTCAATTGTAGTCTTAAATTTATAGAATTCAACTACTTATTAACATATAAAAAAATATTATTTTTTGTATGCAGCATTCATTTATTTTTATAGTCTATTAACTTTTTGTTAACCATTCTTAACCTTAAACCAAAGCAAATGAGAAAATTAGTCATGTTAATGGCTTGTCTGACATTATTTATTAGTCAGATTCTTGCCCAAAATTCTCGTACCATTTCCGGAAAAGTAACTGATGAAAATGGAGCAGCTATTTCTAATGCATCCATTATAGTTAAAGGAACAACCATTGGTACAACTACTGCAAACGATGGTACTTTTACAATTAAAGTACCTGAAAATGCAAAATCATTAATTATTTCTTCGGTAAATTTTATGACCGTAGAAGTATCTATCTCAAAGGAATCTACTGTTAACGTTAGCCTACAATCAACTTCTGCCAATTTAGAAGAAGTTGTAGTAGTTGGTTACGGTACTCAAAAGAAAAAAGAAGTTACAGGTGCTGTAAGTCAAGTAAATCCTGTTAACATTTCTACTTTAGTTACTCCTAGTGTGGATAAACAACTAGGTGGTAGAGCTACTGGTGTTTTAGTTACTAATTCAAGTGGTTTAGTAAATCAGCCACCAAGAATTAGAATTCGTGGTGTTAACTCTATTAATGGCAGTTCATCCCCTCTATTTGTATTAGATGGTGTACCGATGGAATCTGGTGGTTTTGCAGGTTACACAAGCGATAATTTATTAGCAAATATTAACCCTGCAGATATTGAATCTATAGATGTGCTTAAAGATGGTAGTGCTACAGCCATTTTTGGTTCTAGGGCTGCAAATGGTGTAATAATGATAACTACCAAAAAAGGTAAAGCAGGTAAATTGAATGTTAATTACAGTTTTATTCAAGGATCTTCTAAACCTTCTAAAAAGTTTAAATTATTAAATGCACAAGAATTTGTTTTAATTACAAACGAAAAGCTAACTAATGCTGGTCAGCAACCTGCAGCATTTATGAACAATGAAAACACAGATACCGATTGGCAATCTTATGTGTATAGAAATAATGCAAAATCTATTAACCATAATTTATCTATTGATGGCGGCACTGATAAAACAAACTTTTTTGTATCATTCAATTATTCAGACCAACAAGGTTTAGTTTTTACAAATACTGTTAAAAGATATAATATACGTGCTAACGTAACTCAAAAGATAAACAAATGGCTTAAATTAAGTAACCTTATTACTTTATCAAGAACAGAAGATTCAGACCAAAACAATGGTGGAAACTCATTATCTGGAGCAACTGCAAACGTTTTAAGAGCATTACCCAATGTTAGAGTTATGAATCCTTCTCTACCTCAATTTAGTTTTTATAATGTTACACCAGATGGAGCTGCTTTAGGCTCTGATGCAAATACTAAATTAATTGAAAACAACTATACCAATATTGCTTATGTAATGGCTAAAAACAAATTTTTTAGTAAAAAACACAGAGTAATAAACAATTTTGGTATAGATCTTAAACCATTAAGCTGGTTGAATTATAGCTTTAAAGCAAATATTGACTTTATTACTTTAGATGAATTTTTAACTTACGACCCTAAACATGGTGATGGTAGAAACAGTATTGGACGTGTTCAAAACCAAGCTGCTAACCAAATGAGATATACCATTCAAAACTTCATTAATATAAATAAATCATTTAAAGAACATAATGTTGCTGTTACATTAGGCCACGAAAACCAAATGCAAACTTCAAATAGCTTTCAAGCTATTGGTACAAACATTTCAGATCCATTCTTTCAACAAACTAACGTAATTAGTAATAGCTATGCAACACAACAATCTAGTGGTAGCTATAGTAAAGGTCCTGGATTTGTATCTTACTTTGGGCGTGTAAACTATGACTATGCTGGTAAATATTTTGTAACTGCATCTCTAAGAAGAGATGGCTTATCTCGTTTTGCACCAGAGAATAGATTCGGGACTTTCCCAGGTTTTTCAGTAGGTTATAGAGTTTCTCAAGAAGATTATTGGAAAAAAAGTCCAATGGCAAAAGTTATTAATGAATTTAGAGTAAGAACTTCTTGGGCTAAAGTAGGTAATGCAGAAATTGCAGGTGGTAGTTTCCCTTATTTAAGCTTATATGGTAGTGCTCCTTATGGTGCAATTAGTGGTATTGCTGCTACACAAGCTGGTAATGCAGGATTAAAATGGGAAACAAATGAAAAGCTAGGTTTTGGCTTTGACTTAGGCTTACTAGATAATAAAATTAATATCACTTTTGATTATTATAAAAATAATAACAACAACTTAGTTTTAGCAGCTCCTCAGCCACCTTCTTTTGGAGTTCCAGGTAACTTAATTTATCAAAACATTGGTAATATGGAAAACAAAGGAATTGAGTTGGCTATTAATTCTAAAATAATCAATAAAAAAGACTTTAGTTGGGATTTTGGTATAAACTTTACTACACAAAGTAACAAAGTAAAATCTTTATACTTAGACCAAGACGTTATAGTATCTAATGGTACTGGTAACTACAATATATTACAAGTTGGCCAACCAATTAATGCTATTTATGGTTATCAGTTTGCAGGTGTAAATTCATCTAATGGTAACCCTGTTTATGTTAAAGCAGATGGAACTACTTTAGTTATGGGTAATATTACTAACTCTTCTTACTTTACTATTTCAGATTTAAACAGTAATGTTGTTGGTGCTGCATCTTCTTTAACAGGAGCCGACAGAAAAGTTTTAGGTAGCAGTTTACCAAAATGGTTTGGAGGTATAACAAGCACTATTCGTTATAAGCAGTTTACTTTAGATATGTTATGGAGATTTTCAGGCGGAAACAAAATCATGAATATTACCGAGCAAGAATCTTTATTGAACCAGGCATTTATGAATAGTGGTAAAAATATTTTAAAACGTTGGACACAAGCAGGAGATGTAACTACAGTACCACGTTTATGGTATAACAGAGATAATTTTACCAACTTAAACCAACAAGCTGTGGATAGATTTGTAGAAAGTGGCAATTTTATAAGATTAGATAATTTACAAATAAGCTATGATGTAGAAAGCAAACATATTACAAAGCTTACCAACTCTTATGTAAAATCATTTAGAGTATTTGTACAAGGTCAGAATTTATTATTAATTACAAAATACACAGGAATAGATCCAGATAATATTGATTCTAGAGGCTTAGACTACAATACAGTACCACAAGCTAGATCAATTTCTTTTGGAGTGAATGTTGGCTTTTAATTATATAACGCTTAAAAACATTAAATATGAAATTTAAAATATTTTCAGCAGTCATTATAGCAGGTAGTATAAGCCTGTTTTCCTGCCAGAAGAAAACTTTAGAACTACAACCTTTTTCTTCATTTTCAGACCAATCTGCATTTTCTAATGCCGATAGATGCCAATTAGCATTAAATGGTGTTTACGATGCTGCACAATCTGGCTTTTATGCAGGTGGTGCAGTAAGAGGCTATCCTTTTGGTGCAGCTAATATTGAACAAGGAGAAATGAGAGGAGAAGATATGCTTAACCAAGCAACATTTTTTGCAATAACTTATGCTGCAACCTATAATAGTGCATCTCCTAACAATGGGTATATGTTTCAAACTATTTATAGTATGGTAAACAAAGCCAATTTAGTGATAGATGGTGTAAAAGCAGCAGGCACAGGTGGCGTTATTACTGCAGCACAAGCATTACAATTCGAAGCTGAATGTAGATTTTTAAGAGCTTTAGGGCATCATGAACTTGTAATAAATTTCTCAAGACCTTTTGCCGATGGTGCAGGTAATAAAATGGGAATTATTTACAGAGATTTTGCAATCAATTCCGATGCATCATCTGCTGCTGCAAGAGCAATTAAACGTTCTACCATTACTGTTGCAGATAATTATACTAAAATTTTAGAAGATTTAGATTTTGCTGAAACTAATTTACCAGCCACACAAACAGGAGCCGGCTTAAGTACATACCGTGCAACTAAAGCAGCTGCAATTGCTCTTAAAATGAGGGTTAAAATGCACAAAGGTGATTGGGCAGGTGTTATTGCTGAAGGTGCAAAAATTGTTACCGGTACCGCACCTAATTTCTTAAGCCCAATTGGTGGATGGAAATTAACTGCAGCACCTGATGGACCTTTTGCTAATAACACTTCTACGGAAAGTGTATTCTCTATTAAAAATGATGCAACAGACAATCCAGGTGTAAACGGTGCTCTTGCTCAAATGTTTGGAGACCCTGCACTAAGTGCTAGAGGTTTAGTTAGAGTAAGCCCAATTATGTGGAGCGAAGCAGATTGGAAATGTAATGATTTACGTCGTACTGCTCTTTACAGAACTGCTGGCGGCCCTGTTAATGCTGTGTATTCAACAAAATTTAGAGACTACTCCACTACATCTGATGGTACACCACAAATTAGATATGCAGAAGTTTTATTAATGTTAGCAGAGGCTAACGCAAGAACTTCAACAATTGTTTCTTCAACTGCTGTAGATTTATTAAATGCAGTAAGAAACAGAGCAGTTACAACTCCTGGAGATCAGTTTACATTACTTAGTTTTGCAACTAAAAACGATTTAATTGCTGCAATTTTAAAAGAAAGAAGAATTGAGCTTTTAGGAGAAGGTAAACGCTGGGGGGATATTCATAGATTAGCATTAGACCCAGATTTTGCTCCAATTGCTGGTGGTGGTATTCCTGCTAAAGTTGGTACTGGTGGTGCAACTGCTGCAATGTTTAATTGTGCAGGTGGTGTAACTATAACTAAAAGCATTTTAGCGATACCTTACAGCGACTTTAAATTTGTTTGGCCAATACCAATTGAAGAAACTCAACAAAACGCTAATTACGACCAAAACCCTAATTATTAATTTTTTCAAGGGGTTATAATT
>JAIBAV010000121.1 GCA_019695015.1 Chitinophagaceae bacterium | reverse complement strand
AATAAACCTAAATAGTAATTTATAAATTAAAATCTACCATAGTTGAGATAAATAAAAAAATCATCTGCATTACAGATGATTTTACGAAAGTACAACAGTATAAAATTTATTTTAAAACTTCTTCAATCACTTTACCAATACTACCATTAGGCATTTGAATTTTTAACAATGCAGCAAGAGTAACTGCAATATCGGTCATATAAGTTTCTTTATTGGTTTTGCCTTGTTTTATTCCGTAACCATACCAAACCAATGGAATGTGTGCATCATAAGGGTTCCAGGCACTATGGTCTGTACCTTTTTCTGTATCTCTCATCCATTGTGGTAAAGGAATAACTTGTAAATCTCCACTTCGGTTAGGATAGTAACCATTAATTAAAGATTCTTTAATTTTAAAAGGCAAGCCAGATGTTTCTAATTTTTGTTTATCTATAACTCTATATACTCCATCTTCTTTTTCTATAGAATTAATAATAAAATCTTTTATAGTTTGAAGATTAATTTTTGCCGAATCTATTTGAGCATGATTTAAGGAAATGTTATAGTATGTTTGGTAAGCAATAGCTTTAGAAATACCAAATTGTTGAGCAATTGTTTTATTTAGGTCAGAAACAATTTTTTTAAGCCCTAATGAGCCGCCTGGTATTTTATGTTTTTGTAAATATCCTGCAATATGTGCTCCCCCATGATCTGCAGAAAGAAATAATGTATATTGGCCTTTTCCAATATAAGTATCTAAATATTGAATAAAAGCTGCAAGGTCTTTGTCTAATCGTAGGTACATATCTTCTGCTTCAACAGATGCTGGGCCAAAGGAATGTCCCATATAATCAGGGGCAGATAAACTAATAGCTAAAAAATCGGTTACTCCGTTTTTGCCCATATTTTCTGCCTTTAAAGCTGCCCTAGCCATATTTAAAGTATAGGTATTGCTTTGTGGCATATAGCTAAATTTTTTATAGTCTTTACTAATATGTTGTGAAAATTTGTATGGAAAAACAGGCTTATCTACTTCTATCCAATTGGTTCTTTCGTAATTGTTATCATCTCCTTCGCTTTGAGTGTAAGTTTCTATTGGGTACAAAGTATTCCATCCTTCAGCATAGTACTTATCTACCCAGTTTTGAGCATTAAAATCTTTAACCCATTTAGGTAAATCGTTCATGTAATATGTGCTGCTTATAAAAATCCCTTTGGTTTCATCGTACCAATAGGCAGCATTGGCACTATGGCCAGCAGGTAAAATAGAGCCTCTGTCTTTTAAAGCAATACCAATTACTTTACTTTTAAAGTTAGATGCTAACCTTAATTCGTCTGTTATAGTATTAGCAACCATATTCCTTGGGCTCATTAATCCTTTTTTAGAGTTGCTTCCAACGCCTTTTACAGTGCTATCATCGGTACAATATACATATTGTTGCTGTTTCATATCCCACCAATTATTACTTGCAATACCATGTATAGCTGGTACAGTGCCAGTATAAGCACTAGCATGGCCACAGGCTGTTGCAGTTGGTGTATAAGGTATAAAAGTATTTTCGCAAGTAAAGCCTTCTTTTAAAAGCTTTTTAAAGCCATCATTGGTATATCTGTTTTGATATTTATATAAATAATCCCAACGCATGTGATCTATCATAATACCTATTACCAATTTTGGTTTTGAAGTATTTGGTGTAGCCGTACTGGTTGTTTTTTGTGCAAAGGAAAGAGTAGTTAAAATAGATAATAGGAGAGTACTGAATAATTTCATAAGTTATTTATTATTATTTATGGTAAATGCCAATTATTTAATAAACTGGTATAAAAAGTATTTAGGCTAATAGAAAAAGTTTAATTTATCACGTTGTTATTTCATGTTTTATTGTAGCAAATGTAATAATAAACTTACTGATTTGATTTATTGGTGTTATTTGATAAACATTTACCTTTGCGGCAATTTTTATTTTGTTCAGCAATGTAAAAAGCGTACAATTGTGCGACGCAACAGGAGCTAAATAATCATTCTCCTGCCAAGTAAATAATATGTTTTTTAAAATTTTAACTTAATTCAATGGCAGACATTTTTGAAAAATTAATTAAAAATTATGGGCCAATTGGTCAGCATAGAGAAAGAGCTCATGGATATTTTGCTTTTCCTAAATTAGAAGGTCCTATTAGCAGTAGAATGAACTTTAGAGGTAAAGAAGTAATAGTGTGGAGTTTGAATAATTATTTAGGATTAGCTAACCATCCTGCAATTAGGAAAGTGGATGCAGAAGCATCGGAACAATGGGGGCTTGCTTACCCAATGGGTGCAAGAATGATGAGTGGAAACTCTACCCATCATGAAAAATTAGAAGCAGAGCTAGCAGCTTTTGAACATAAAGAAGATGCTATTTTATTGAACTATGGCTATCAAGGAATAATGAGTACTATTGATGCATTGTGTGGAAGGCATGATGTAATTGTATATGATGCTGAAAGCCATGCTTGTATTATTGATGGTTTGCGTTTACACCCTGGCCACAGATATGTGTTTAAACATAACGATGTTGAGGATTGTGAAAAACAATTGGAAAGAGCAACTGCTTTAATTGATAAACAAAAAACAGGCGGTATTCTAGTGATTACTGAAGGTGTTTTTGGAATGGCAGGAGACCAGGGTAAACTAACGGAAATTGTAGCCTTTAAAAATAAATATGATTTTAGATTATTAGTAGATGATGCACATGGTTTTGGTACATTAGGAAAAACTGGTGCAGGTGCTGGCGAAGAACAAGGCTGCCAGGATGGTATAGATTTATACTTTAGCACTTTTGCAAAAAGCATGGCTAGTATTGGTGCATTTTTAGCTGGGCCAAGAATAATTATAGACTATATAAGATACAATATACGTAGCCAAATTTTTGCAAAAAGTTTACCCATGCCAATTGTAATTGGTAACTTAAAAAGATTGGATATGCTGCGTACAATGCCAGAATTAAAAGAAAAATTATGGCACAATGCAACTAAGCTACAAAAAGGGTTAAAAGAAAGAGGATTTGATATAGGTAAAACAGATAGCCCTGTTACACCTATTTACATGAAAGGCGGTGTAGAAGAGGCAACTGCAATGGTTATGGATTTAAGAGAAAATTATGGAGTATTTGCTAGTATTGTTGTATATCCTGTAATACCTAAAGGACATATTATTTATAGATTAATTCCAAGTGCTGCACATACCGATGAGGATATTGAAATAACATTAAAAGCATTTAGTGCAACTAAAGAAAAATTAGATGCAGGTGCTTACAAGGTAGATGTAATACCTGATATGGCTGAAAAGAAATAAAAACTTTACAAATACTTTTTATCAAGGGGGTAGTTATTTAACTACCTCCTTTTTTTGGTATTTGTTAGTAACAAAAAACTAACTGGGATTATTTTTTTTAAAAAAAGTTAAAAATTTTTTGCACTATTTGTTAAAATAATTATAATTTTAATAATCATTATAAAGATGATAGAGTATTTTTTTCAATCTAAACTTTTAAAGAATTAAACTCTGGTATCTTTTTTTTAAAATTAAAACTAACATTACATGAGAAAATTTGCATCTATGTTGTTTGTGCTAATGTTGTTTTGTACATTAGCATTCTCTCAAAACAGAACCATTACAGGTACTGTAAATGGCAACGACGGAAAACCCATTTCTGGAGCAAGTGTAACCATTAAAGGCAAAAAAGGAGGAACTGTAACTAATGACGAAGGTCATTTTTCTATTTCTGCAGCAAACGGAGATAGACTAGTTTTTTCTGCTGTAGGGTACAGTGCAAAAGAAGTTATTGTTAACACTACAAGTGCAAGCCCTGTTTCTATTACACTCGTTCAAGAAGTGTCAAACCTTACTGAAGTAATTGTAACTGGTGTGGCAACTGCAACTCCAAAGGCAAAAATGACGGTATCTGTTACAAAATTATCTGCAGATAAAATTAATGCAGTTAATCCTGTTTCCTTATCCTCTGCCTTAACAGGTAAAGTTGCTGGTATTAAAACTTCCAACTCTGGAGGCTTACCTGGTCAGCAAGTAGATATTCAACTACGTGCAGATAATAACTTAAATAATGTTGGCTCTGGTCCGTTAATTGTTGTAGATGGAGTTCAGTTATCTGGAAGCCTTGCAGATATTAATGCGGACGACGTAGAATCTATTGAAGTTGTAAAAGGTGCTGCAGCATCTGCTCTTTATGGTTCAAGAGCAGGTAATGGTGTAATAGCAGTAACAACTAAAAGAGGTAAAGGATCTGGTGTAAATATTGTAGTAAGAAACGAAGTAGGTATTCAAAAACTTGCACATACATTAAAAGTAGCAACCCATCATCCTTATAAATTAGCAAACGATTGGGCAAACTTTAAAGGTGTATTTACAAAATACGATGGAGTTACTTATCCTAATGGATATAGTGGTACAGGATTTCATCCTGGTATTGCAGGCAACAGAACACAAGATGCAGACCATTATATGGATAATTCTTATGGTATAGAACGCAATCCACAAAAAGATGTTTTTGGTACAGGAACTAATTATACCAACTTTATTTCTGTAAGCTCCAAATCTGAAAAAACAGGTATTTATGCATCTTTTGAAAACAACGGACAACAAGGTGTAGTAAACCTAACTGATGGTTATAAGAGACAAAACTTTAGATTTAATCTTGACCAACAGCTTGCAAGTTGGGTAAAATTCACTGCATCTAATTTATTTGTAAATAGAACCATTCAATATCCTGGTACAAGCTCTTCTCGTAACAGTTTATTTTATGATGTGGCTCGTTTAGAAACAGATATTAATTTAAGTGAAAAAAATCCGGTAGATGGTCAAAAATATTATCCAAGAATAGACCAATGGATTGGTGAGATTACCAACCCAATGTACACACTTTGGAAAAGAAAAGTAAATGATAAAAGCCGTAGATGGATTGCCAATTATGCATTAAACTTTAAATTAAATAGTTGGGCAAATATTGATGTTAGCCACACTATGGAAATTGAAAACTATCGTAGATCAACTATTGATCCAAAAGACACTTGGAAAGTTTCTGGTGGTACACCTGCAACGTATGGTATGGCTTACACCAATGGTGGTTTAGCAATGTTTTCGTCAGAAGATAATCAACAAAATACCCAATTTACAGTAAACTTAATGCATCGCTTTGGGGATTTAAATGTGGCAGGAAAATTATCTTATTTATATGAAAATAATCACTATGAAAGCTTTAATGTTGGTGCCTCTCAATATGTAATTAATGATATGGAAGGGTTCAACAACTTTGCTTCAATTAGTAGTGCAGGCTCTTATATAAGCAATGAAAGAGCACAAAACTATTTTGCAATTGCTTCTTTCGATTATAAAGACAGATATTTATTAGATGCCATGTTCCGTTATGATGGTTCTTCTTTATTTGGTTCTGATGCAAGATGGAATCCTTATTATCGTTTGTCTGGTGCATACAGATTAACAAAAGATGTAACTATGAAAGGAATAGATGAATTTAAAATAAGATTAGCACACGGAACTGCAGGTATTAGACCAGGTTTTGACTGGCAATATGAAGTTTATACTTTAAGTAATGGAGTAGCAACTCCAACACAAAAGGGTAATAAATTATTAAAACCATCTAAAACTACCGAAACTGAATTTGGTGTGGAAGTAAACTTTTTGAAAAGATTTAATTTCGAAGCTATTTATTCATTCTCTAATACTACTGATCAATTCTTAAATGCTCCATTAATTCCTTTTTTAAATGATGGTTTTCCAAGCCAATGGCAAAATGCAGGTAATGTAAAATCAAATACCATTGAAATTACTTTAGGTGCAAACTGGAAAAACACTCCAAATCTTAAATGGAATTCTTCCTTAGTATTTTCAAGAGTTCGTCAAAAAATTGGCACTTTACCAATTCCTCCATATATGTTTACCAACCAAAATATGGGCGACCAATATATTTTCCGTGTAACATCTAATGAAGCTTATGGGGCAATGTATGGTTACAGATTTGTACGCACTTTAGCAGAAATGGCAAATCAACTTCCAACTGGTAAAACTATAGCCGATTATGAAGTTAATAGCGAAGGATATGTTATAGATAAAGGTACCCAAGGTACAGTAAATGAACGCCCTATTAAATATAAAGAAAACGGTGCTGATTGGTACGGAAAAATTGGAGATGGAAATGCTAAATTTAATATTGGTATTACTAACACCATAACTTGGAAAGATTTTTCATTTTATTTCTTATTAGATTGGAAACAAGGCGGCGATATTTATAATGGTAAAGACCAACGCTTAGCATTTAATAATATGTCTATCCGTCAAGATATGAGTGGTGTTGCAGCTAATGAGAAAAAAGCTTACGATTATTGGTTCTCTGGAGCTTATGATGGTAACAATGCAAATCAATATTGGGTGGAAGATGGAAGTTACTTAAAAATTCGTGAAATATCTATAGGGTATAATTTGAATAATAAAATATTGAAAAAAATATTCAATGGTGCTATTAAAGGTGTAAATGCAAAAATTGTTGGTAGAAACCTATTTACATTTACAAAATACTCTGGCTACGACCCAGAAGTAGGTACTATTAGACAACCTTATGATGGTATTTATATGAATCCTAATTTTAGGAACTATGCATTTTCGTTATCTTTCAATTTCTAATTTTTAAAAATTACAAAATATGAAAAAAAATAATATTGTAGTTTTCTTATTTCTTATTCTGTTAGCAGCAACTGGTTGTAAAAAAAGCCTGCTAGACGTTAGAAATGAAAACGATCCTGATTTTAAAAGTGTGCTTTCCAATGGAAGTGATGTAGAAACCTTAACTTCTAGTTTATTTAATACAATTTATGATGGAGAACACAGTTATAGTGGTTGCTCTATGATGCTTGCTACTGCTGCCGATCATGTATCTTGCTCTTGGGGTAATGCAGGTATGAGAGACATGTCTTATGAGCCACGTAACAATGCATGGAACAACTCCTCTGCATATAGCAATAAAGGCTTTACTAAATACACTTTCGATAAAATGTATGCAACAATTAATACTGCATCTCAAATTATGAAAGCATTAAGTAATGGCGTTGTGGTAGATAACCCTGCAAAAATTAAAGCCTTTGCAAAATATGCACAAGGCGTAGCTTATGGTAACCTTGCATTAATTTATGATAGGGCATTTATTACAGATGAGAATGTTACAGTTCCTGGCGAACTTGCAAGTGCTGTAGATTATAAGCAAGTTGCTACTGCCGCAATTGGTTACTTAAACGAAGCTATTACCCAAAGTGCCAATACTTTTACAATTCCTGCAAGCTGGCTTGGAACTGCAGCAGATTTAACCAATGCAGATTTTAAAGCATTATGCAATACCATGGCTGCCAGAATTCTTGCTTATACACCTCGTAATAAAGCAGAGTTGGCTACAGTAAATTGGGCTCAAGTAAAAACCTATGCAGATGCTGGTATTACTTTTGATTTTAACGTAATGAACGATAACTATGTTAAATGGTACGATGAGGCAGGAGATTATCTTGTTTACAATGGTTGGGGAATTTCTGATACATATACAATTAATATGATGGACCCAACATTACCACAACATTGGGATGACTCTCCTTCATTCCCTTACCCTGCAGCTTCTGTTTCTCCAATAGATCAAAGATTAAATACAGATTTTGAATATGTAGCAGCACAATGGCTTAACCCTGCAAGAGGTTATTACCATTTTTCTCCTTATAGAAATAAAAGATACGATGCTATGTATGTAAACGCAACTGGTGCAAAACCAGAGGTAATGAAAGCTGAAAATGACATGTTACGTGCAGAAGCAAGAGCTTATACTGCTGATGTAGCTGGTGCTGCAGCAATTATTAATTTAAGTACACGTAAAACAAGAGGTAATATGGCAGATGTTGCTGCTGTACTTGCAGATGTAGTTAAAGCAATACATCACGAAAGATTTGTTGAAATGTACACAACTGGTATTGGTCTTCAATTTTTTGAAATGAGAAAATTAGACTTATTACAAAAAGGTACGCCTTTACACTTGCCTTTACCAGCAGGTACTTTAGAAACATTAAATGCACCATTGCCATTTTATACTTTTGGTACTGTTGCAAAAGCAGATGGTACAGGTACATCAAATGGTGGATGGAGATAAGATAGTGTTGTAAAATAAAATTTAAAAAGGAGTTGTAAAATACAACTCCTTTTTAAATAATAAATAGTCAAAAAGTTGGTAACTACAATTATAAAAGTATTAATAAAACACATTTTATTTTTGTGCTAATTTAATTATAGTATTGGTAAGGTTTTGCCAACTATATTTCTTCTTTTCTTCCTGTAAGTAGGGTATAAAATATTCTTCACCAAATTCGTAAAGAGCTACAATTTTTTCAGCTATATCATTTGAATTTGGTTCGGCAATTAAACCAACTTTTTTGTCAGGTACCAAGGCTGGTAACCCTCCAACATTAGTAACCAACATGGGTTTATTAAAATGATAAGCCAATGGGGTTACACCACTTTGAGTTGCATTTTTATAAGGTTGTATTACAAAATCTGCTGCACTTAAATAATAGCCAACTTCGCTATCTGCAATAAAGTCTGTTTTAAGAATAAGGTTTGAAGCAATGTTTAATGAATTTATTTGTTCATCATATTCTTTTCTATTTTCATAAAACTCACCTGCAATAAGTAGTTTAATATTTAAATGGCCATACTTTACTTGCAAAATTTTCATGGCTTCGAATAATAAATCTAACCCTTTATATTTTCTAATAAATCCAAAAAATAAAATTATTTTATCATTGGTATTTAAGCCTAAGATTTGCCTAGCTGTTTTTTTATCTATTGCTTCTCCAAAATTATCGTATAAAGGATGCTCAACTTTAACAGCATTTTTATTGGTAAACATTCTTAAATCTTTCATTACTTTTTCACTCATAGTAATAAAAGCATCTATTGGCTTTAAAAAATAACTGGTTAACTGTTTATCGCCAATTCTTTTTTCATGGGGTAAAATATTATCAGCTATACAAACAATTTTTGTTTTATTATTTTTTTTTACAATTCTTAAAATGGTTCCTAAGCAAGCTCCCATAAAAGGCAGCCAATAGCGTACAACAATAATATCTGCTTTGGCTTTTTTTAATTGCCATCCTATTTTAAGCCAGTTAAAGGGGTTAATAGAGTTGATACAAACATTGATATCTAAGTTTTTGGGAGCAGGTTCAGAAGAATATTGTGTTGTGCCTGGAAATAAAAAATTAGGATATTGTAAAGAAAAGGTATAAATGGTTGTTTCTATATTTTCTTGATTAAACTGTTTGGCAAGCCTTTCGTTAAAAGAAGCTAAGCCACCTCTTAAAGGGTGAGCAGGGCCAATAATAATTACTTTTTTTATAACTGTAGAAGACACTTTATTGTCAATATTTTTTTCAAATAAATCAAAGATAATAATGCATAGTTGTTATACCATAATTTACTAAAAACAGCAATGTGTATTAAATTATATTATTACTATGCCCTTTTGTCGGTTTTTGCTTTTTTGCATATTATTTGGATAAAAATTTTATCAAAATTTCAAAACACTTATCTTCAACGCAAAATTAATAGCATGAATATAGAACAGGAATTTAAAAAATTTGCCATAAAAAACCAGGGCATAAGCAGTGGGGTTTTGCATAATTATCAAACAACTTTTTCTCCAACTAATTTAACACCATATATTATTGAAGAACGCCCATTAAATATTGCTCAAATGGATGTGTTTAGTAGGCTAATGATGGATAGAATTATTTTTTTAGGAGAAAGTATTAACGACTATGTAGCAAATATTATAACTGCACAACTTTTATTTTTAGAAAGTGCAGATAGAACAAGAGATATTCAAATGTATATAAATAGCCCAGGTGGTAGTGTTTATGCAGGTTTGGGAGTTTATGATACAATGCAGTTTATAAGCCCGGATGTAAGTACAATTTGTACAGGTATTGCAGCAAGTATGGGTGCAGTATTACTGTGTGCAGGTGTACAAGGTAAGAGAACCGCTTTAAAACATAGTCGTATTATGCTGCATCAACCAAGTGGAGCCATTGGTGGGCAAGCAACAGATATTGGTATAACAGCAAAAGAAATAAAAATTTTAAAACAAGAATTGTATGAAGTAATTGCTCATCATTCAGGAAAAGATATTGAAACTGTTTCTAAAGATTGTGATAGAGACTTTTGGATGAAAGCCATAGATGCCAAAGCTTATGGTTTGGTTGATGAAGTACTTTTCACCAATCCTAAAAAAGAAAAATAACTTTTTTTATTCCGTAAATTCAAAAATAATATATGTTAAGTAGCAATAAAATAATAAACCCTTTTAAGTTAGAAGACGAAGAAGAAGATAATAAAAAAGATGAAAAACAAGAGCAGTTAAGCCCAGGAATGATGAAGAAAATGGAGAAACTTTTTTTCGAAAAAAGAGCTGTGTATTTATGGGGCGTGGTAGAGGATAAAAGTATAAGAGAAGTAGTAAGTAAAATTTTATTGTTAGAGGCAGATAAACCTGGCAAAGAAATTAAGCTTTATATTAATAGCCCAGGAGGGGTTGTAACCAGTGGCATGGTTTTATTTGATACAATGACAATGATAAGCAGCCCTGTTAGTACAATATGTATGGGTCTTGCTGCTAGTATGGGTTCCATTTTACTATGTGCAGGTACTAAAGGCAAAAGGTATATATATCCACATGGTGAGGTAATGATACACCAACCAAGTATAAGTGGCTATTATCAAGCAACTAGTGCCGATATAGAAATTCAGGCAATTCAAATAGAAAAAACCAAATTAGCTAGTGCTAAAATATTAGCAAAAAACTGTGGCAAAACCGTTGAGCAAGTTCTTGCAGACTTTGATAGAGATTATTGGATGGATGCACAAGAAGCAGTTAATTACGGCATTGTAGATGAAATTTTACATAAGCTTTAAAACTATTTTAATACTTTTTTTATACTCATTGGTATAATTTAATTTACATTTGTACATTAATTTTATAAGTATTTACGTTATACTTGTACTAATTAATCTATTAATAACATCTACATTTAATTAATAATGGCAAAGCAGAGTCATTTACATTGCTCATTTTGTGGTCGTAGCAGAGACGAGGTGAAAATTTTAATTGCTGGGCAAGAAGGGCATATTTGCGAAAGTTGTGTAGAGCATGCTTTAGAAATTATTGAACAAGAAATTCATACTTCAGATAAATCTAAAAGTAATACCAATCTTAATACAAAACTTACCATACGTAAACCTCAAGAAATTAAAAAGTTTTTAGACGAATATGTAATAGGACAAGACGAGGCAAAAAAAATTCTGGCAGTTGCTGTTTATAATCATTATAAAAGAATTTCTCATAAACAATTACCTGATGAGGTTGAAATTGAAAAGAGTAATATAATAATGGTTGGCGAAACTGGTACAGGCAAAACATTACTTGCAAAAAGTATTGCCCGTATGCTAAATGTACCATTTGCCATTGTAGATGCTACTGTTTTTACTGAGGCTGGTTATGTAGGAGAAGATGTTGAAAGTATGCTAACACGGTTATTGCAAAATTGTAATTACGATGTTGCTGCTGCCGAAAAAGGTATTGTATATGTAGATGAATTAGATAAAATAGCACGTAAAGGAGATAACCCTTCTATTACAAGAGATGTGAGTGGAGAAGGTGTACAACAAGGGTTATTAAAAATGTTAGAAGGAACCGAAGTGTTAGTTCCACCACAAGGTGGTAGAAAGCATCCTGAACAAAAAATGATTAAAATAGATACTAAAAATATTTTATTTATTTGTGGAGGTGCATTTGATGGTGTGGATAAGGTTATAGCTCGCCGTATAAATACCAATGCTATTGGATTTAATGTAAACAAAGAAGAACAAGAATTACAAAGAAATAATTTACTACGATTTGTAAACGCTCAAGATTTAAAAAAGTTTGGCCTAATACCTGAATTATTAGGTAGATTACCTGTTGTAACTTATTTAAACCCTTTAGATGCTGCCACTCTACGAAATATTTTAACTGAACCCAAAAACTCTATTATTAAGCAGTTTACAAAATTATTTGAATTGGAGGGAATTAAGTTAAAAATAGATGATGAGGTACTAGATTTTATGGTAAGCAAAGCATTAGAATACAAATTAGGGGCTAGAGGCTTAAGAAGTATTTGCGAAAGCATATTTACCGATGCAATGTTTGAAATGCCTGGTACCAATAAAACAGAACTTCATATTACTGCTAATTATGCAGAGAACATGTTTAATAAAAGCAAACTCAATCTTCTTAAAGTTGCATAAGTAGCAATTTTTTCACTAAATTTTAATTGTTATTTTAAGCTAAATTATTTTTCCCATATAGTTAGGATAACTACCTTTATGGGACTTTTTCTTTTAAACTGTATTTTTTGCAGAAACTATTTTAGCGTAATAATAAATAATGAAGAAATCTGATTTTAACTTACAAGTTCAAAATGATAATATTGAGAGCAAAATTGTTGCTTCTTTAGAAAGAATTGCACAAGCATTTCGTGTTTTACTTTGGCAAGAAACTAAAGAATTTTCTTTAAGTCCAATACAGGTACAAATTTTAATTTTTTTATTAAATCATTCAAAAGATAAATGTAAAGTAAGTTACTTAGCTGCCGAATTTAACCTTACAAAAGCTACGATAAGCGATACCATTAAAACGCTTGAGCAAAAAAAATTAATTGAAAAAGAATATGAAGTAGAAGATAGCAGAAGCTATATAATACATTTAACACAAAAAGGTAAAGAAATAGCTCAAAAAACTTCTTTTTTTACCAACGAAATAAAGTCGCCAATTTCAAAACTCTCTTCAGAAAATAAAGAACATTTATATTGTAGCTTATTAGATATAATTAAGTATTTGAATACCCAAAAAATTGTAACCATTCAAAGAAGTTGTATCAACTGTACCCATTATCAAACTAATAAAAACGGCCTAAAACATTTTTGTAAATTATTAAACTCTAACTTATCTACCTCACAAGTAAGAATAGACTGTCCCTTGCACCAAGAAAAATTATGAACGTAAACACCTATAAAACTGGATGCACAAAATAGAATAGAAAATAAATAGTAATTATTTGATTTTCAGTATTTAATAATGGCATTAAAATTATTAAAATTTATTTTTAACTAAGAATGTAAACATATAATGCCCTACAAAAAATATTTTGGATATTGATAATCCTTATTTTTGCAAACTAACAAATGTTTGTTTAAATATGTCAATTCCATCCTTTTCAATTCCAACAGAAAAATTATTAACGTTAGGAATTTCAGATGTAACTAAAGTTCATTATCAGCTATCCCCATCAGAATTAGTACAACAAGCCCTAGATAGAAAGCAAGGTGTTTTAAATAGTACTGGAGCTTTATGTATTAATACTGGTGAATTTACAGGACGTAGCCCACTTGATAAATTTGTAGTTAAAGACAATATTACTGCTAACTCTGTACATTGGAATAATTTTAATATTCCTATTGAAGATAAATACTATCAGCAGTTGAAAAGAAAAGTATTAAATTACTTAAGCCAGCAAGGAGAAATTTGGGTAAGAGATGCTTATGCTTGTGCAAGCCCAGAACATAGAATAAATATTAGGGTTATTAATGAAAACCCTTGGAGTAATTTATTTGCTTACAATATGTTTCTTCGCCCAACGGAGGCAGAATTATCCAATTATCCTGTAGATTGGCATATTATTCAAGCTCCTGGCTTTAGAGCAGATGCTAGTATAGATGGTACACGCCAACATAATTTTGCAATAGTTTCATTTACAGAAAAAACAATTTTAATTGGTGGTACAGGTTATACTGGTGAAATGAAAAAAGGAATTTTTACCATTTTAAACTTTGTTTTACCACACGATAAAAACGTATTAAGCATGCATTGCAGTGCTAATATGGGAAAAGATGGTGATGTGGCCATATTTTTTGGATTAAGTGGAACAGGAAAAACAACTTTAAGTGCTGATCCAAATCGTAAATTAATAGGAGATGATGAGCATGGCTGGACCAATGACAGTGTATTTAATTTTGAAGGCGGATGTTATGCAAAAGTTATTGATTTAAGTGCAGAAAAAGAACCGGAAATTTTTAATGCCATTCGCCCAGGTGCAATTTTAGAAAATACCACTTTCTTAGATGGTACAAATGAAATAGATTTTGCTAGCAAAAAAATTACAGAAAATACAAGGGTAAGCTATCCGTTAAACTTTATATCCAATGCTTTAGAGCCAAGTATTGGAGGGCTACCTAAAAATATTTTCTTTTTAACCTGCGATGCTTATGGTGTTTTACCTCCAATTAGTAAACTAACACCAGGACAAGCAATGTACCAATTTATTAGCGGTTATACTGCAAAAGTTGCAGGTACAGAAGCAGGTGTTACTGAGCCTAAAAGTACATTCAGTGCATGTTTTGGAGCACCATTTTTACCATTACATCCAGGTTTTTATGCAGAAATGTTGGGTAAAAAAATGAAAGAAAATAAAGTTAATGTTTGGCTGGTTAATACTGGCTGGAGTGGTGGTGGTTATGGCGTAGGTCAAAGAATGAAATTAAGCTATACAAGAGCCATGATTACAGCTGCTTTAAATGGAGAGTTAAATAATGTAGTATTTGAAAAACACCCAATTTTTGGTGTAGAAATGCCAACAACCTGTCCTAATGTTCCAGAAAATATCTTAAATCCTAAAAATACATGGAACGATAAAGAAGCATACGATGCTGCTGCTAAAAATTTAGCTGCACAATTTATAAAAAACTTCGAAAAATATGCTGCTGGTGTTACAGAAGAAATTTTAGCATCTGCTCCTAAGGCTTAATATTTTTTTAATAATTGTATATAGGCTGTCTGTTGTAAGGCAGCCTATATTTTTTTAAAAACTATTGCCTCTAATTTTTTAGTTTTTACAGGTTCATAAATTCGTATATACATAATATGCAAATTATTTAAGGTATATAAATCACCTCCTACAATTACATATACAAAGCAAGTAGTTGAAATAAAAGTAGAAAATTAAAATAGCATAATTGAGTTTGTAAAGAACTACTTTCCTAATGCTTCATTAGTAAAATGCTCATCATGCTTTTCTTTAGCAAATTTTTCTTGATTAAATTGTTGAGAATTCCCTTTAGGAATGGATAAAGATTGCCAATCAGCATCTTTAATCATTTTACCAATGTACATTATTTGCCCAATATGCGATGCATAATGAGCCAATTGCCTATTAATTGCATCAGTAACAGTATGACCTTGATTTCTTATGTAAACTGTATTATTCAAATCTTTTTCAGTTAAACTGTTTAAAGCCTTAAATAAACAATCCCATCCTTCCTTCCATTTATGTAATAACTCTTCTTTATTTTTTAAATCATTTTCAAATTCTTCATCTCTTTTTCTCCATTCTTTTTCGCCATCTGTTGTTAAAAAATCTGTCCATCTAGAAAGCATATTCCCACATAAATGTTTAACAATTATGGCAATACTGTTACTATTATTATTATACTGCCAAAACAAATCTTTTTCTTGTAACTGATTAAAAGTTTTATCTCCTAAAGATTTATAATACTCAAAAAGTTGAATAGTGTTTAAAATATATTGTTGATTCATAAAATTATTTTTTGATTTATCAATACTCTAAAATAAATAAAGTTGTAAAATATTTTATTAAAAATGATAAATGGCTGTATTAAGTAAAGTTATTATTAACTTCGAATAATTTTTATTTAGTATGATTGAAGTAGGTAAGTTTAATACATTAGTAATTAATAGAAAGGTAGATTTTGGCTTTTATTTAGATAATGGAGCAGAGGGCATTCTTTTACCAAAAAGGTTTGCACCAGCAAATGCTAAAATTGGAGACACGGTAAATGCCTTTATTTATCATGATAGCGATAATAGATTAATTGCTACAACCCAACAGCCAAATGGTGTTGTAGGAGATATTGTTTTAATGAAATGTGTAAGCACTATGTCGGCAGGTGCTTTTTTAGATTGGGGTTTAATGAAAGACTTGTTTGTTGCAAAATCGCAACAAAAAGTAGGCATGAAAGTTAACGGCTGGTATTTAGTAAAAATTTATTTAGATGTTCAAACAGGTAGAGTTGCTGCTTCTGAAAAAATTGAAAAATATTTAGATAATTCAGATTTAACAGTTGCCGAAAAAGAGGAAGTAGATATTGTAATTTATAGAAAAACAGATATTGGCTATAGTTGTATTATTAACAATCGGCATTATGGACTAATTCATAACAATCAAGTTTTTCAAAACTTAGAAGTTGGCGATTTGCTGAAAGGTTTTGTACAAACAATAAGAGAAGATAATAAAATAGATATTGTACTTGGTAAAGTAGGCTATAAAAAAACAGAAGACGAAGTAGAAAAAATAATTAGGCTACTAAAAGAGAGTAATGGTTATTTACCTTATCACGATAAAAGTGAACCAGATGAGATCTATAATTATTTTGGAATGAGTAAAAAAACTTTTAAAATGGCAGTTGGTGCATTGTATAAACAGCGAAAAATAAATTTTGCTAAAGAAGGTATTATTTTAAGGGAACAATAGACTACTAATAATTATTACCAAATGAAATTTTTGAATTTATTATTTGTACTTTTTACAGCAAATTTTTTATATGCTCAAAATAAAGTGGTTGACACCAATCAGGTGGTAACACCAAACAGAGTTAATACTGAACAAACGCTACAAAAGCCTTATGTAATTTTAATTTCTGCCGATGGATTTAGATACGATTATTTTAAAAAATATAAAGCCAAAAATTTATTAAACATTGCAGCTAAAGGTGTTTGGGCAAAAAAAGGCATGCATCCTTCTTATCCATCCATTACTTTCCCAAATCATTATAGCATTATTACAGGGTTGTATCCTTCACATCATGGTATCGTAGATAATATTTTTTACGATTCTATCAGAAAAGAAACTTATAAAATTGGTTCTAAAACAGTAATTGATGGCACTTGGTATAATGGCTTGCCACTATGGGCATTGGCAGAAAAACAAGGTATGCTTTCAGCTAGTTTGTTTTGGGTTGGCTCAGAGAGTAATGCTGCTAATACAAGGCCAACCTATTGGTATCATTATCACGAAAAATTTAAAGGGGATGCAAAAGTAAATATCATTAAAAACTGGTTAACATTGCCAGATAGTATTCGGCCACATTTCATTACTTTATATTTTCCTGAAGTGGATTATTATGGACATAAATTTGGCCCAGATGCAAAGGAGACAGAAGCTTCTGTTCATTATATAGATGTTGCTATAAAGAAATTAGTTGATAGTTTACAACCACTTAATTTGCCTATTAATTTTATTTTTGTTTCGGATCATGGAATGATTGCTGTAGAAGAGAAAGATTATATTCCACTACCCGAAATAGATAGTAAAAAATTTACAGTAATAAATAGCTATACCTTAGTGAGGGTTACAGCAAAAGATAAATTAGATGTACTGCCATTATACCAAAAATTATTAAATGAAAAGTCAGATGATTACAATGTTTATTTAGCAAATAATTTTCCTGAAAAACTAAATTACAGTAGTAAAGAAGATACAATTGGTAGAATAGGGGATATATTATTAGTTCCTGTTGGTTCTAAATTATTAGTAAATAAAAATAAAAAGCCAACTTATGGCAAACATGGATTTAATAGTTATGAAATTCCCGAAATGAAAGCAAGTTTTATTGCTTGGGGTGAAAATTTTAAAAAAGGTAAAAAAATAAAAACTTTCCAAAATATTCATATCTATCCATTAGTTGCATCTATTTTAGATTTAGAAATATTACAACCAATAGATGGTAGCCTAAAAGTGTTGCAAAAAACAATAAGATAAAATTTTGAAGACTTATTGTTTAGTTTAATTTTTTGCATATTTATTTTTCATAAATGCAAAAGATTTTTCTATTAAAAGCTTCAACACTTTTAAATCAATATAAGCCAGTTTTTTAATATATAAAAAAGAGGAGCCTGTTTTATATTTACCAAATTTTTGCATTAAACTTT